>CAZPZP010000667.1:0-2899 GCA_964591025.1 uncultured Chthonomonadaceae bacterium | reverse complement strand
ATTTTCAACCCCCGATCTCATCACAGCAACGAGATTTGGACAGCAACAATTTATTTCGCTGTGTTACTGCGGGACATAGGTGGATTGGTTTTTAATGACCCACCGACCTAATCACCCAATGACCTAATAAGGATACCCTGCATTGGGGCAGGGATATGTGCTAAAATGAAGGGATACTTGCCGCGATATGGCACGATTTTTGGCAGGAGGCAGATTCCGCACCGATGTCCGCATTCACCGAAGCCCTGTACGAACTCCCGACAGAACGACTCCGGCAGATCGCTGTCCGGCGTGATGTTGATCCGCGCCGTTTCTTCGCTGTCCGTAACAAGCAGGAATTCGTTTCGGTCTTCGCGCAGGAATTGGCACGCCCGCAATCCATTAATGAAGCGTTGCGGCACTGCACGGCGCGAGAACTGCGACTGTTGCAGCATCTCGTCACTTCCGATAGCGCACTCATTTCATGGAAAAAACTGGGGGAAATCACGGGATTGTCCGACCCGCAAACCACGCTCAACGATGCGATTGACGGCTTGACCGATAACGGTTTGGCGTTTCGGCGCGACAAAGGCTTGATTTTGAGTCAGGGAGTCCAACAGCAGGTTCCCGTCTCGCCTTCGGATCGTTACACCGTGCGTCAACTTCTTGGGAACTACGATGTCGCCGCTGTCCGAACCGTGCGTGATACGCTCAACCTGCCTGCCTCCCAAGAGACCAAAGCCGAAAATGTCGAGCGCATCTGTGAAATCCTGCTTGCGCCGGGTGGTGTCAAACTCCCCGCTTCTTTGGAGGAGCAGGAGCAGGAGGTTCTGGATTTTATTGTGAGTGCGGGCGGCAGTGCAATGGCGGGCGAAATTGCGACCAACATTCTGCAAAGCCGCTTGCAGGATTTCTACGGCTACGATTGGCAGAATCGCTGGAAGCATGGGCGCGGCAAAAATGCGGTGGATCGCCTGATGGCTCGCGGCTTGATCTACTGCATCTCGTGGAGTTACGGCTTCAATCTCATGCTGATCATTCCGGGCGATCTGCTGCGTACCATGTCCGGCGGCGATGAGAGCCTGTTCTGGACAGGTGCGCCGCCCGCCCTCGAACCAATGCAAAAGCCGCTGGCAAAAGTCCGCAAGCAGACCGCATTAGTCAAAGACACCGTGCAGTTTTTGGGTCTGCTGGCGACCCTCGACGCCGCACGCACCAACACCGGACAAATTCACCGTACTGCCCTCAAAAGTGCTTCGCGTCTGATGTCGCTTGATGACGACAAATACGCCTTGTTCGTCTATTCGCTGTGCCGCTCTGCCAATTTTATCGCTCCGGTGGGCGAGAAGCAGCTTTATACTCTCACCAAAGCGGGCGACGCCTTTCTGAAACGCGACACCGCCGAACAGTGGCGCGTGTTGTATGAAGCGTGGCACACAAGCGCGTTGTGGGCGGAAATGGACACTGAACCGCTCGCCAAATCCAACGATCACCGCGATACCGAGATGATCGTCTCCATTCGGAATGCCGCTTTGGAGACAATTCGCGGCGCAGTAGGAGACGCCTACTATACCACTGAGTCCGTAACCGATGTCATCGTGTCGCAAACGCCGCTGATTCTCGCCTCCAATCTGTTCGGGATCAGCATGGTTCCGTCGCCCGCCGCCTTTGTCCGCCATCTCATTGACGGTCCGCTGTACTGGCTCGGCGTCATCGAACTCGGCGAACACGAAGGCTGGGTCAAGCCCGAAGCAAAAATCACGATGCAGATCAATCGTGCCTTTCATACGCAGGAGATCACCAAGCCCGCATTACCCGACCCGCCTGCGTTTCGATTGACGCCCGTCGGCAAACGGCTTGTTGGGCAAAAAAACGCGCCCGCACCGGAACCGGAACCTCGCGAAGATCACTTCATTTTGCAGCCGAACGCCGAGATTTTCATTTCGCCTTATCTCGCGTCCGCCATTCATTATCGCTTGCTGACGATGACCGATATTCCCAAAAATGGCAATGGGAGCATGGCTGCGCTCACCAAAGAGGCGATTCGCAAGGCATTGGATCATGGCGAAACAATACAGGAAATCCTCGCGTTTTTTCAGGCGCACAGCAAAACCGGCATTCCCCAAAACGTCGAATATCTGCTCAAAGAAGTCGGCGGCAAACACGGGCATATCCATATCGGCAAAGCCAATCTCTATATCCAGACCGATACCGCTTTTCTGATGCAGGAACTCCTTGCCCGCAAAGAACTCAAGGCATACTCGGTTCGCGCTCTCAGCGATACTATCGCCCTGCTTCAAGGCGACACTTACGACAAACTGATCAAAGACCTGCGAAAGGCGGGCTATCTGCCCGTCTCCGATGAGGACGCGCCCATCGCTTATGTAATGAGCGGCAATACGGCGAAAACAACGCCGTCGCGCTTCATTGACATTCCTGAAGACAAGCCGATCAAAAAAGGCGGCAAAACTCTCGACAATGTCAATTGGGAAAAGATCGCGGCGGACGACACCAAGCCCTACGCTGCTCCTGCCAGTTCCACACGATTACAGGCGGGTGTGGCGCGTCATCCCGATTTGGTCAAATTCATTCTCAATCAGGGCATCAAAAATCACTTGCGGATCGAAATCGCGTATCGCATGGAAGCAAATGAAGAGCCGATTATTGTTCACATCGAGCCAGTGAAAATCGTCTCCAACATCGTTCGCGCCTATCCCATGAACGACGACGATCCGATCAGTGTGGCACTGGAACAGATCGAATGGGTGCGCCTGACCGACGAGCGTTTTGTCGCACGATAAGCAAGTTTCCTACTCCCCATTCTGGGGCAACAGGACAAAATCGGGGTAGGACTTGTAGTCCGTCAAGGTAGAATGTAGGGGTTTCGCTTGCGGAACCCTCTTCCGCAAAAGAGCGGAAT
>CAZPZP010000666.1:0-2903 GCA_964591025.1 uncultured Chthonomonadaceae bacterium | reverse complement strand
CCTACGTAAACTTATTAGGCATGGACATCCTCGCCCGGACACGCTTCATCTTAGATTTTTCCGAGCCGCAAACTCTATCTAACCCCCCGCAAGCCCAACTGGGTCAAATTGGAGAGTCTTTGGCAACAACTGGGAATAGATTTTTATGTTGACAATATCATCACCACATTTAATAGCACAGCGGCGGCACGGGCGAAAATGCCTCAAGTGGGTTTGCTGCATCAAGTCAATGGCATCTCCCTCTCGAAAATCAAGGACAACGAAACCCTCTCTGCCCAACTTCTAAGAGCGTCACGGTTTACGTTTTCCGTTGCCGAAAATCCGAAAGCCAAGCCGCGCCGTTATGTGCTGTCGGCGCAGTCGAAGTTCACCGTGCCAATGCCCAAACTCAACGCCTCTTTGCCAGTGTTAAGTTCCGGTCTTGCTTCATTTCTCAACGGAGCGCAGCCATATTCTCCCAGCACGGATACGCCGATTGAGATACCATCAGGTGGTAACATTGTCGTGGACGAAGATTTGCTGATGGTGGAATTTCCTCCGACAGGCAAATACCCCTACGGCGCGACTGCATATACCAAAGCCTACAAAGGCACTCTCCCTGACGTTCCCGCGACACGACGGAAGATTCTCTCTGACGGCACGATTGTGATTCGAAACGAACCATCACAGAAACGACCTTGATAGCGCATAACCAATCTGATTGTTTGATTTCATAAATACAAAACCGCTCGCCTGTTCCCCTTTACGAGAAATAGGCGAGCGGTTTTGACAACTCAATGCAAAGAGCAGTCGCATCTTTACGGCATCAGGTCACCTGCACGGTAGGAAGTGTCACAATGCCCACTTCCTCGCCCGTCGTCACCTTCATAAATCGGTACGCCGGGGCATAGAACCCCGCCGGAGCCGTCACCACCGTAGACAGCACGACAGATGCCCCGTCATATCCTGTGCGGCGATCACACTGACGTAATTGTCTTTGAGAATGCGGTCAATGGAGCCGCCGAGTTGGGCAAAATTGATGACAGCCCCCGCCATCACCAGCACCATAAGCAGTGCCAATGCCAGATGACTTCGCAGCAGTTGTGTTCTCAAATGACCCATTGTTTCTCTCTATGGCTATCGTTCTTCCAGTTGCGTATCAATGCGTTCCGACAATGCCCGCCAATCCTCTTCATCGAGCATTCCGCTTCGATTGGCTTCGAGGAGCGCACTTTTTTCCGCCAGCAACATCAGCCGCCGCGCTTCGGCGCGTTGGTTGACTGCTAAGGCTTCATCGCTTAAATGCAGGGCGTCCACCTCTGTTTCCAAGCGTTCGAGATTGCCTTGATATTCCTGTTCCAGTCCGTCCGCCACCGCCCGCGAGACAAACCCTAAGCCGCGCAGCCGATCCAGTTCCCGCAGTGCTGCCTGACACGCAAGCCGTTCCCCGGAGAGCCGTGCATAGTCCGCCCCTGCCGGTCTTCCTCCGCTCAGTCCGAGCCGTTTGAGGAGTGTCCCGACGGTTAGACCTTGCGCCAACAATGAAAATAGCACCACGCCGAAGGCAAGGGCGACCAGTGTTTCTCGTTGGGGGAAATCGGGCGGCAGTCCCAGCACCAAAGCCATTGAGAGCGCACCGCGCAGCCCGCCCCAAAACAGAATGTGCTGCCACGCAAAGGGAATGTTGCCGCGCAGAGCGTTGGCAATAGGTGACAGCGCATAGACTGCCACTGCCCGTCCTACCAGCACAATCCCAATCGCGCCGCAGACTAACCCTACATCCTTCCAGAGATTGACAAAAGTGACCTCGATACCGAGCAGCAGAAACACAATCGAATTGACGACGAAGCCCGCATATTCCCAAAAGGAGAGAACGGCAAGGCGCGTCGTCGGACTCATGCCCGTCTGCATTCCATAGTTGCCGACGACCAACCCCGCCGACACGACGGCGATCACCCCCGAAGTGTGCAGGGTTTCCGCCGCCAGATACGAGCCGAACGCGACAATTGTAGTGAGCGTAATTTCCAGCAGGTGATCCTCGAACTGCCGTGTCAAGCGCGACGCCAACCCGCCCAACACAATGCCGACGCCCGCTCCCCCAACAACCGTTGTCAGAAACGTCAGCACGCTGCCCGTCACTGTCACGGTACCGCCCATTGCCGCGCCGGTCAGCACCCCAAACAGCACGACAGATGCCCCGTCATTGAACAGACTTTCGGCTTCCATAATCAGCGAAAGCCGCTTTCCGACGCCGAGCCGCTTGAAAACGGCAATGACGGAAACAGGGTCAGTGGTAGAGATCAGCGCACCGAACACAAGGGCAACCGACAGCGGCAGATGGAGCAGTGTCGCCGTGAGCCATCCGGTGAGAAACGTCGAAAGGAACGTGCCGCCGAGCGCGTAGACAGCAATCGGTTTCCATTCCCGACGCAATGACTGAATGCGGATATTGATCGCCGTCTCGAACAAGAGAGGCGGCAGAAACACCGTCAGCAGGATATGCGGGTCGAGATGCACTTGCGGCATCAGATGCGGCGCACCGATGAGCAGTCCCGTGACAACCAGAGCCAGCGCATAAGGGATTTTGATGTAACGCCCTGCCATTGCCACCACCGAGGCAATAATGAGCAGCCAGAAAAACTGGATAAAGTCGAGCGAATTGTGTGCAACCGCTTGCGCGGCGGAGTTTCCCATAATGATTCCTTCGGTAGAGCAGAGAACAGTCTGTGGTCAGTGATGTCCCGTTTCCTGCACGGAATGAAGGTACGACCTATCGGATTCGTCGTCGTTGGTTCCCTCATCGGGCGGCGCGGCGGCAAGCAGTTTTTTGAGCAAGGGCGGGGCGATTACCGAGGTCAGCAGCGACATGGCGATAATAATGGCATAGGTGCGATCCGTGAAAACCCCCGCGCTTTGCCCCAAAC
>CAZPZP010000665.1:0-2904 GCA_964591025.1 uncultured Chthonomonadaceae bacterium | reverse complement strand
TTTATGGACAACGAACGCCGCTTGATCAAATATCTCCGCCCTCACTACAAGACGCTTGTAGCGGGGCTTTTGTGTGCGGCTCTGGTTGCCGCCATCACAGCAGGAATCGGGTGGCTGGTCAAGCAAGCGATCAACGGCATGGTGCAGGGGCGTCCGGGCTTGCTCAATACCATGTGCGTTTTGGTGCTGGCGGTTTTTCTCATCAAAGGAATTTTCTCCTACGGACAGAGTTATCTGCTGTCACTCGTCGCCAATCGAATCGCCACTCAATTGCGCGATGAGATTTTCGCGCATCTGCACTCGCTTTCGCTTTCGTTCTTCAATCGCAAGCGTATCGGCGCGATTATGTCCATTTTGACCAACGATGTTCCGGTTGTGCAAAATGCGGCGATGAGTCTGCGCGATGTGGTTTCCGCTCCGATTACCATTGTTGTGAGCCTGATCGCTTTGTTTTGGTACAGTCCGAAACTGGCACTCGCCTCGTTAATTTTTATCCCGTTTATGGCGGTGGCGATCTCACGGATCGGCAAACGAATCCGCACAATTTCAGGGCGGATTCAAGGGCAGATCGCCGATGTCACCACGATTATCGAAGAGACAGTAGCGGGAGCGCGGATCGTCAAATCGTTTGCAGCGGAGGGGCATGAAGTCTCTCGGTTTCATAAGCAGAACAACCGCACGCTTCTCGATGTGATGTCGGCGGCGCGGAAGTCGGCGCAACTGCGTCCCATCGTAGATTTTATCGGGGCGTTCGGTGTCGCATTGATTTTATATCTCGGCGGCAATTCTGTGGCAACAACCAACGAATATCAGCGTAGAATGCAATGGGAATGGATGCAGCAAAACCCCAATGCGCTCAGCATTCGCAAACTGGATACCTTTCCCAAGCCGCCGGGCGGACTGACCGAAGGCGACCTGATCGCGTTTCTTTATCTGCTCAATGCTGTCGCACGCGCCGCCGGAGATATTGGCGGCATTGTGACGGTGCGGGCGCAGGCACTTGCCGCCGCGCAACGCATATTCGATGAAGTTTTGGATGTGGAACCAGAAGTCAAAGAGAAACCCGACGCGCTGATTGTGGAGCATTTGGAGGGGCATATTCAGTTCGAAAATGTCTCGTTCAAATATAGTCCCGACGATGCCGACAATGTTCTCAAGGAGTTGAATTTCGAGATCAAGCCGGGTGAGGTTGTGGCTCTGGTCGGCGAATCGGGTTCCGGCAAAAGTACACTCGTTGATCTCATTCCGCGCTTCTACGATCCGACGGGCGGACGCATTCTGATTGACGGTCACGACTTGCGCGACCTCGACATCAAGTCGTTGCGTCAGAAAATCGGGATCGTGCCGCAGGAGACGCTGCTGTTTGCGGGAACGCTGCGGGACAATATCGCCTACGGCAATCGCGACGCGACGGACGAGCAAATTTTGAGCGCGGTTTATTCGGCGAATGCGTTTTTTGTCGAGCGCATGGAAAAGGGACTGGAAACGGTTTTGGGCGAACGCGGCGTACGAATATCGGGAGGAGAGCGGCAGCGAATCGCCATTGCCCGCGCCATCTTAATGAACCCGCGCCTTCTCATTTTGGACGAAGCGACTTCCTCCCTCGACGCCTCCTCCGAAGCGTTGGTTCAGGAGGCACTCGATCTGCTGATGAAGGGACGAACCACTATCGTTATCGCGCACCGACTCTCAACAATTATCAACGCGGATCGCATTATGGTGATGGAACGCGGGCGCATTGTCGAAGTTGGAACCCACGATGAACTGCTCAAACGCGGCGGAATGTACGCGCTCCTGCATGGAATACAGCAGCGTCGTTCTGAGATTGACGGATAAAAAAAAGCCCCCTATGTCCGATACCTCCATAACCACAACCAGCGCGGAAAATGCCGCCGAACTTGCCGCAAAAGAGGCACGCGACCAACTCCAAAAAGAGCGGCGCGGGCGACTCCTCGGCGGTCTCATTTATTTCTTAATTCGTAATCTGAGCCGCACCTATCGCCTTGAGTTTGTCAACGCCGAACGCTTGGATGCGAAGGGGAAGGGCGCGATTTTTGTTACGTGGCATGGGCGTTCTTTGCTGCCTGCCGTTGTGTTCCGCAACAAGGGTTATTGGGCGTTGATCTCGTTGTCGCGAGACGGCGCAATTCAGAACACTGTTTTTCAGCGATTTGGGTTTCAGACAATACGCGGTTCTACGGGGCGCGGCGGCGTGCGCGGTGCGCTCCAGATGGCGCGAAAAGTCAAAGAGGGCGGCGTGCTTGCTTTTACGCCGGATGGTCCTCGTGGTCCGACGCATAAAGTGCAGTTAGGCGTAATTTTGATGGCGGAAAAGTCGGGTGCGCCGATTATTCCGTTCAGTTCGAGCAGCAATCGCCGCTGGCTGATGAAGTCATGGGATTCCTATATGGTTCCGAAGCCGTTTGCACGCTGTCCGTTTATCCTTGGCGAACCGATTCATATCCCTGCCAATCTCAACGAAGAACAGCGTGAGGCATACGCGGCGCAAGTGGCAACGGCGATCAATCGGGTCGAAAAGGAAGCCGAACGCCTCGCCGGTCACACCGATTATCCCGCCGAATGGACGACGGAATAAGAGTTTCTGCGAGTTTGATTTCGACCAAAGCGTTTTCTTCCGGCGTCAATTCCAGAAACTCTGCAACGGTTCCAATCTTGAATCCGGCGGCTTGAAGGCGTGCGCGTTTTTCCTCGTTCATCTGTATTGCTCCAATCATGTGCATCTGCCACACGCTATTATATGCCGAGTCAAAGTGAGGGCAAGTAGAGATCACGTACCCGGACAAAATGCACAGCGAAATAAATTTCTCGTGCAGGTCTCGTTGCTGCTCCTAACCGGGGGTTGAAAACCCCCGTCTGTATGGCGTTCCGCCAAGCGTCCTTCGG
>CAZPZP010000664.1:0-2907 GCA_964591025.1 uncultured Chthonomonadaceae bacterium | reverse complement strand
AGCCGCCGCCCATACGTCCGCCCCCCATTCCACCCGGAGCCGTAAAGCCCCCTGCTCGACCTCCAAAACCGCCGGAGTTCGAAGCGGACTGCTGGGCGTTGAGATCGGCTTTTTGCGGTGGTGCGGGGCTTCCGATCTGGATTTCATCGGGCTGACCAAATTTTCTGAGAACGTCCTTGAAATTGGACATCAGGCGCACGCCGAGCAGAGAGCGTTCCGGCTTGGGCAGCGGCGTCGCGGCATCGGCAAAGGGGCTTGCGAGAAGCATCAGGCTGGCAAGAGTCAGTCCTGCAATGCGTCCGAATTGGGTTTTCATCGGTATCTGTCTCCCTCCCGGAGAGTGTTTATCTATCTCAGCAACAGTTCATCATTGGAAAAATTCGAAGTTCAACAATACTGTTTCGCGTTATCGCGTGCAGATTCCTGCACGATTTTTCGGCTCGGATGCGAATCAATTAGAGGGCAATGGTTTTCAATGGGCTAAACCGCATCGCTTAAAGCCTTCGGTGCCGTGTGCGAAGCACACTCGGCGCAACGTCATCGCGCGACGGAGTTTTGTCCGTTGTGACCCGATGCTCTCTAATTGATTCGCTCACTCACCGCGTCGCCGGTTCGTATTCGCCGCCGCGACTGCCGCTTGTCGCTCGGCGGCTTTGGCAGCGGCAAGGCGGTTGTACATTGTCTCGACAGTGGCAAACGAATAGCCGCGTCGTTTCAACTCTTTGATGACGGTCGGCAGGGCTTGCAAAGTGCTCATTTTGCCGTTGTGCATCAAAATCACGGAACCGGGGCGCACCTGCATCAGCACGGCATCGGCAACGGATTGCGCCCCGATAACTTCCGAACCGTACACATCTACCGTCCACATACACGGGATCAAGCCCCAATCGCGACACACTTTGGAGACCGCATTATTCCAGTTGCCTCCGGGCGGGCGCACAAACCGGGACGTTTTGCCCGTCACTTGCTCGATTGCCGCCTGTGTTCGCATGATTTCGCGTGCCACCGCCGCATCGCCGATTTTGGTCAGGTTTGGGTGCGTATAACTGTGGTTCGCCAATTCCATTCCTGCCGCCGTGATTTGGCGCGTCAATTCAGGATACGCTATAACGTGCCGCCCAATCACAAAAAAAGTCGCCGGAACCTTCTCTTTGATCAAAATCTCCAAAAGCGGCTCGGTCATTCCGGGCTTCGGTCCATCATCGAAGGTCAGCGCAATCACTTTTTCGGTGGGTAGTCCGCCATAAATCGCCTCTTGCGGCGCGGCGATTCCTCCGCAGAATGCCAACTGCTGCCGTACATCACGATAATCGGGCGCGAATGCCGCCGCCTTGAGCAGATAACTACGGGCTTTCGCGACGTTGCCGAGTGTCTTGTAAGCGATTCCCGCAGTATACGCAACAGCGGCAGTATCAGGGCGCAGAGTGAGCGCGTCCCATAATGCGGATTGGAGCAGTGATTGCCGTTCGCTGTCACCGCTTGCACCGAATACATCGGCATTGTAAGAGCGCAGTTTACGTGTCTGCCGCCCCGCATCGCTGCCCTGCGAATCGTAAAAAGTAATACTCAGCGTATGCCAGCCGTTCGAGGCACGGCGCGAATCCCAAGTATAATCGAACGGGCGCGAATTGGCAAGACTCAGCGGTTGTCCATCGAGTTCATACGCCACATACGCCACATCGCCGGTCACATTGTCCGGGCGGATCGACACAGTTCCGGTGATCGCCCGCTCTTTCGGGAGAGGAGCCGTCAATCCATGTTTGGCGGACAGTGCGGCTTGAGTTGCCCCCAATGGACGCGCCGCATCGAATCGCAGCAAAATCCCGCTTGCCGGACTGCTGTTTTGATCGCCTGTCTGTACCGCTTCCAATTCGGTGAGGGCGCGTTTCCAGTCTCCCTGCCGCGCAAACCCCATCCCTTCCAGACTGCGCTGCGCCGGAACGAACGCTTCCGGCAAACCCGCCCCACTGAGGGAAATCTGTGCGCCGGTCAGCCACTGGGCATACCGTCGCGCCAAAAGCAAATGCGTGGCGTTGGCTCCCTGTCGCTCTGCCACCTGAAAACTTTGCAGTGCCTCGCTGGGTTTCCCCTGCGACAACTGACACAATCCTTTACCGTATGTCGCCAAACCATCTGCTTTCGAGAGAAGGATAGCACGCTCGAACGCGACTTGTGCGGCGCGGGCATCGCCGGAATTGAGCAGCAATACCCCCGCGAGCGTGTGCAATAAGCCGTCTTCCGGTGCAAATTGCAGGGCAGCCGAAGTCTGCTTGACCGCCTCTTGCCACTCGCCCTTTGCCAATTTTCCCACAGCGGTTTCGGCGCGAACAAGCGGCGTCGGCGTCTTCGCTTCTCCGGCAAAACCGGCTTGTGGAGTGATCAGCGTCACTATCAACGTGGCAAGATTACCAATCTTACGTCTATTTTGTCGGAAGAAAACCGCGAAAGGTTCACATCGGAAGGACATCATCAGAAAAAACACCCCGAAATTTCTTTTCCTACGGAGGTTATGAGCGAACATCACGCAGCTTATCGCAGAGTATACCCGACCCACTCTCAAAAAAGGGAGAATAATAGGAGAGCGTAACAGTTCAGGGTTGTTGTAGTCAACTGCCACAACCGCCCTCCGCCTTCTCCTTCGAGAGGGAAGCAGAGAGACGCAAGGCGTTTTTGAGCGCAAATTCCGCCAAGTGTGAACAGATTAGAGACTCTCAACACAAAAACCGTTCCGTTCTTGCACGGTGCGTCCGGCAGGACGCTCGTCCGAAGGACACCGAGGCGGGTACTTTCAGTACCCGACAAGGCAATGGAACAGTTTAATCCTTGAGAGTCCCTTACGTCTATGAGTAACTCACCTCTCGCACCGGAGGTTTTAACCCCCCGTCTGGAAAAAACAAGCGTCTTTCA
>CAZPZP010000663.1:0-2908 GCA_964591025.1 uncultured Chthonomonadaceae bacterium | reverse complement strand
AGTGATTCTGGATAGCTTGTTCGTGCTTCAGAACCGCGTCTAAAAGTCCTGTCAACGGCTTGTTATAGACGCAGCCATAATGTTCATACAGAGCGAAATTGATCGAGAGATTGATTTCCCGCTGAAAAAAATACATGACAAGACTGAGCGGCAACAGAAACATCGTGCCGATCAGGGCAAACTTCATCGGATACCGTAAACGCGCCATGAGCAAAGTGGCTGGCTGCAAGAGTTGCATAAATCCTCCAAAATTCCGCATACGCAATTCCACGTAATATGACGGAATTATCGGCAGAAACCCGGTAATTTGGAGGGGGCGAATGGTTTAGCGGCGGCTTTGGGATTCGGCGGTCACTTCGACGAGAATGGAGGCGTTGGCTTCGGCAAGGAGGCGGACAGTTTCAGTGTCCTCGAAATCGCTTTGCGCGATACAGGCGAGCGGAGCCATTCCCGCTTGCAGTCTTTTGAGGAAATCGATCAGCCATTTGGCAGAAGCCGTATTCGCAAGAAAAGGATTGTGACTGCCGAACTCCGCGACAAACAGCGGGCGGTTGGTGCGTTCCGCTACATTGCGTGTCCAAGGGAGAATAAGGGCGGCATCGTCAATCCGAACCAGCCACAAGGGAGATTCTTCACCGGGCGGATACTGCTGAACACTGACAAAATCGAGCGGAAGCGGATTCACTTCGGCGAGAAGGACGGTATATTCGGCGAAACTGTCCAATCCCGTCTTTTTGTCTTTGCGATGGGACGCATCGGGGCGAACCTCCGCGTTACCGGATGAAACGAGATGCTTTTTGTCCGATTGTTTGATAGCAGTCGCCATTTGTGTCAGAAATCGGGCGATTGCGTCGGTTGTCGGCTTGTTCGGCTCTTCCGCTTCTCGATTCCAACCGTCGGCGACCTCCCAGAACAGAATCCGCGTGTCGTCTTTGTGGCGCGTGACAATGGCACGAACGGCACTGACGATACGGCTATTGCGTTCGCCGCCTTGCTGCATCAGAGAATTGACGGCACTGCCCGAAGGAGTAGGGGACTCGAAGGCGGAAATCAGCGTATCATAGCGAGGGAGCAGCGTCGGGATAAGATAAAGCCCCTGTGCGTCCGTCAAAGTGAGCGTTCGGGCAAAGGCGGCGTGCCAGCGTTCGGGATCGGCTTCCAGCAATCGCAGACTTTCCGCAGAACCGAGTATCCGCGAACAGCGCACAAAACGCACACCAGCGGCTTTGGCGCGAACCAGTAATTCCTCGACGGGCTTAGTATTGTCTTGGAGGCAGTCGGAAAATAGGGTTGGCAGATTGACGCCGATGTTGCGAAACGGAGCCTTGCCGAGAAGCAGGATCGTGCGTTCCCGACGTAGATAGACAGGACGCGGTTTTTTCGGAGTCGCTTGTTTTTGGGCGAAACAAGGCAAACACACCGCGAGACAGAGGGCAACCATCCCGAAAGTTCGGAGGACGCCGCCCCGTTTTGAGAGCAGGCAACAGATGATATTAGAGAGCCGAAATAATACTACAGTCAAAGTTGTGATACTCGCCGCCTATGCCGCCGTGCGTGCCGGATTGGGAACGCTGCTCTCCGAGTGGAGCGATCTGGAGATTGTCGCTTCGGCGGGCAACCTTTCCGAACTCGAAACGGCACTGGAAACCGAACTGCCCCATGTCGTCGTCTACGATTTCAACCCTTCGGAGCAGGCGAATGTCATGCGGTTGCTCATCGAAAAGGGCTTGCCGGCGGTCATCATGGCAGACACGCCCGACATCGTGCTGACACTCGCACAGTCTGGCTTGCCATGTTGGGCAGCGATTTGCAAAAATGCGGACGGCGACGAAATTATTCATGCCGTGCATACCGTCAACACGGGCTTGATTGTCGTCGAGCAGAGTCTGCTTCTTCCTCTCTTACGCAATCACATCAAACCGCGTTCGCTCTCTCATTCCCGCGACCTTTTCCCCGAAGAACATCTTACGCCGCGAGAACAAGAAGTGCTGCAACTCATGGCAGAGGGCTTGCCGAACAAAACCATTGCGGCACGGCTCAAAGTCAGTCTGCATACCGCGAAGTTTCATGTCGCCTCAATCCTTGCCAAACTCGGAGCCTCCAGCCGCACCGAAGCCGTCACACTCGGCGCACGGCGCGGCGATATACTCCTGTAGCCTCAATCGCCCATTTGATTGTAGTTTCCGATAAGCAGAAGCAGGTCGGTGATGTCTGCCGCACGATTTTCGATTGTGGTACAATAAATATCTAACAGAAGAAAGGGAAAGATCATGCCAAGCCCTGCCATTCAACAGATTGAACAGCAGATTACTCAACTGCCTTATGACGACAGACTTCATCTCATCGAGCGTGTCATTCGCTCCCTGCGAACTCGTGATGATGAACAAGACGAGTATGCACGCCAAGTCGCGGCAATGGCTGCCGACCCGGAGATTCAGCGCGAGATTGCCGCCATCAATGTAGAGTTTGCCTGTACCGACATGGACGGACTGAAATAACGACAATGGCACTCAAACGCGGCGAAATCTATTTTGTCAATCTCGACCCAACTCAAGGGCGCGAACAAGCCGGAACGCGCCCTGTCTTGATCCTCTCCAGCGATATTATCAACACATCGCCTCTTGTCGTGACCGTCGTTATTGGAACCAAAGGCGAGAATGTCACCCGCGACTATCCAACCAATGTCCGCATTTCCTCAAAAGACACTGGGCTTCCCCTCGAAACCGTCTTTTTGTGCTTTCAGATACGTTCACTCGATCCCTCTCGCTTCCCCGATACTCCCGCAGGGCAACTCACCGAAGAAGTGATGCGAAAAATCGAAGCAACCGTTCGCCGTAATTTGGCACTCTAACGCCCCGCCAACTCTCTTTTCCAGTGCAAAACCTTACGTTAGAAACTTCGCACTCAA
>CAZPZP010000662.1:0-2929 GCA_964591025.1 uncultured Chthonomonadaceae bacterium | reverse complement strand
TCGGAAGTTGGCGGCAGATAACGGTCTCGCGTCGCGAACTTGGAAACCACGTAATTGCCGTCTACCGGAAACGGCACGCGCCCTGTTTGTAGATCATCGGCTTCCAGCAAGTGCAGCGACACCAAACGCGCCCCTAACTCAGCGAGTGTTTGGAATGTCGCGGCATCAGTCGGCAGCGATAGACGCGGAAATTCTACTTTGAGAAAGTCGGCATAGCGCGTGCGATAAGTGTTCGCGTGAAAAACGGCATACGCATAGGAAAAAATCTCCTCTGGTGTCGGTTCCCTGCCAATCCGCTCTTCTACTGCCTTGATAAACTCAGGATCGAGGTTTGCCCGCCGTTCTTCCCCTGCCTCCAATGTTCCATTTTTGGGATAAATCCAAAGCGGAGCAAAATAAGCGACAGATGCCGCATCGGGAAAGAACCGTGCCAGTACTGCGTGCCTTGAACAAGAAAAATGAGTATAGTCCGGTGCTTCAGAGGCAGAACGGGCAAAAATGAGTGCGAGGTTCTTATGCGCCAGCAGATGATAAGTGACTTCATAGCGCATTCGTGTCACGACTTCAGGAGAGAACAAACACCATCTTTTGTCGAAGGCACGAAACAGGAATTGACCGATTTTGTCGAAGGCGATATTCTGCGCCGCTGCCTGACTTTGTGCCTCCTGTTCCGAAAACGCAAAAGCCGCCGCGTCGTCTCCGCTGACAATGCCAACGGTGTTTTTGGGAAACACTTTATTGATCTGCCAGCCAGCCTCGAACTCTTCTAAAAAGGCTTGGCGTTGTGGTCGAAACAGATAATGCGGCGATTTCGGTGTCAGCAATTCCGCATCGAGAGATTCCAAAGTCGAAGACAGCAGAGTGCTGTATTTCACGGAGCGCGTCCCAAAGAGTTCTCGATATTCTACCGGACTGTTCTCCGTTCCTCCCGCTGTTTGCGAAGAGGGCGTGATGCGATCTTTCTTGCGAATCATGAGAACGATGCTCACGCCCTGAGTGATGTCGAATACGTTGTCGTCTTTGCTTCCATCGGGTGCAGTTTCCTTCTTTTTGCTGTTGCCGTGCAGATCGAGAATATAAATTTTATCGAACGTCTGCATCAAACTACGGCGCATCCCCCTGAAAGTCGGGCTGCTCAAATAACTGTTATCCGTGATAAAGGCGACGATGCCTTCACCGCTCTGCTCGATTTTCCATTGGGCGAACCGCAGAAACTTCACATAATCGTTTTGCAGCCATTTCGGGTTTTTCTCGCCAAGCGGTTGTCCATCTACCTTGTAGTAGTCTTGAACCAGTCTGCCTATAAACGTCGGTTTGCCCTTCTTGTCTTTGCTGGGATTGTTCGACTTGCCGAAGTAAGGCGGATTTCCCATGACAACCAAAATTTGCTCTTCATCGCGAACTTTGGCGGCATCGCGGATTTCCCGACTGAGAATATCCGCGCCCGGCAGCGGAGACTGTGCAGGGACATGGTTCATCATCGTATCGGCGAGATAGATCGGCAAGCGCGTATTGGCGGGCAGAACCGCGCCCAAATCTGTCAATTGCTGATGCAGTTTGGCGTGTGCGAGGGTATATGCCGCCGGAAGCCGCTCAAAACCATAGAAGTGCTTGGCGAGATGTTCGCGGGCGCATAACGACCATAGCCCGCCGTCCCCGTTCGCTTGCATTGTCTTATAGACTTGGCGATAGGCACGCGCCAAGAATGTCGCGGTGCCGACGGCAGGATCGAGTACGCGCACATTTTCGGCGGCAAGCCCCTCGGTTTTGCCGAAATCGCGCTTGAGCAGATCGTCCACAGCCCGAACAATGAAGTCCACCACCGGATCGGGTGTATAGTACACTCCGGCACGTTCGCGCAAATCGGGGTCGTATGCGGCAAGGAAGGGTTCGTAGAAATGGATAAGCGGGTCGCCGATTCCCGTTCTGGGCTTGGTGACCGCCGCTTTGTCCGCTGCTTCCAATGCCCCGCAAAGCCCGTCAATAATCCAGTGAAACGATTCAGGCAGAGACCCCGCATCACCTGATCTTAGCAGCATACGGATAGGTGGAACAGATTGCGGAATGGCGTTGATTGCAACGAAACGATCAAAAAGAAGTCCATCGGTATTGAGCCACGCCAAGAACAGCCCATAGGTAAAGGTCTGAGCGTATACGTCTGCAAACTTGATCTTGTCGATGCCATCGAAAAGCGTCTGCTTGTACAATTCCCAATAGGAATGCAGTGCCGAACTCTCCTGCGCCAGCATCTTTTCTGCCTCATAACGCAGCAAGCGGGCGCGGCGTGCCAACTGCGATGCCAGCAGTTCGGGTGTATTGGCGGCGGGTTCCGCGCCATCGAGAAAGGCGTCGAGAACGGCTCGCAGTTCTTCGATAGTGGCGGCAGAAACAGAAATTGTGCCGTGTTCGGGGGGATTAGGAAGCGTGGCAGATGCCAGCAGGGTTCCACCGCGATAGACGCGAAAGGTCAGATGATTGGTTTGCAGGAAGTTATGCAGGTTAATGCGAAATCGTTCGTTTTGTTCTTTGGCGTGTCCCGTCAGGCTGTCCAGTGACTTGTTGATGGCTTCTGCTTCGACATAGCCGAGAATGCGCCCGTCCATTGCCGCCTGATAATCGGGCTTGCCATAGTCGAGGGTACGGGCTTCTCCTGTAAAATGCGCCGTCTTGCCGAGTGCTTGAGCCGCCGCATCCAGAAAATTCCCTAAATGGGCGCGGTATCCCAATTCTGCGGAGGTATTTGGCTGGGCGCGTTGGGTACGGATTGCTTCGAGATAGGCAAGTGTGGCAGCTTCAAGAGTTGGCAAAAGAAGAAACTCCTTCTTTGATATAACGCTTTTATTCGGCGTGGGATGGCAAATTTCCTGCTGGCTTCGTCTCTCTTTCACGATCTGTCTTCGAGCAACAAAACAAATTTTCGATAAATTTT
>CAZPZP010000661.1:0-2932 GCA_964591025.1 uncultured Chthonomonadaceae bacterium | reverse complement strand
GCAAGAGGTCTATTGTGTCACTCTTCGTCGCTGATTCTGTCCGGCGCACTTCCGACTTGGGTAATATGATATGTCTCGTCCTCACGCTCCAAGACGTAATTGATGTAGACGGTGCGCTCCTGATCGTCGTTGTTGCGATAGGTATGACGCCCGCTGACAAGATAGACGCCACGCTCTTTGCGCTCGATCTGCTCCAACTTGAACCGAACCGTTTTGGAGGCGCGAAACGCATCGCGGGTCATATCCAGATAGTCCACGCTCGACAACGAATACTGATATTTGCCGCGTAGATAGACTGCTATCGGCGATTCACTGCGCGTATGCTTCGCCAACGCTTGAATGTCGCGGAACCGCCACGCTTCTGTGATATCGTTGACCGCCGATTCGAGCGAACGATCACTGCGAAGGATACGCTCGAAACTCCGGTCTTCTTGAGGACGCTGGCTCAAGTCACGCTCACGTTGATTGAGTTCGCGTTCCCTTTGGTTGAGGTTACGTTCACGCTGATTCAGATAATACTCGTCCCCGTTATCGTATTGGTTGCCATTGTCGTAGCGGTAGCCGCTCCAAACACCAACAGTGTCATACACGGGATGAGGCACATAAACGACGGGCGGCGGCGAGAAAAAGACACTGTTCAAGTTGATATACGTCGGAAAGATTCCGTCATAATACGCGAACGGTGAATAGCACGTCACACCGGCAACAAACGCGGGACGATAGTAGGGATAATAGGCGGCGTTGTTGACGAAAACACGGTTGTTCCAATAGCCCCCATTATAGGCGTGCAATTCATTGCGCCCAAACGTGCCATTGTTGTAGCGGTAGTTCTGCCCTTCGCGGGATTGAGTGAATCGCTGTACGCTCGACGGGAAATTCGTGCGTGTGCGTGCCTCTTTGTTATAACTGAACGGAGCCAAACGCCCGCTTGCCGCTTCCCGTGAATTCGACCAGTTTCCCCGTGTATTGGAACCATAATTATTGTACGTCGAGCCGGAACCCGAACGGTTGCCGCTGTTGGGGCGTGTCGAACCGCCGCTGCCTGTATTCGGGCGCGAGCGATTAAAAATGCCGCCTAACCCGCTGGAACTCGAACCGGAGTTAGATGATTTGCTTCCCCGATCCGACCGCGAACCGGAACCCGACGAACCGCCCGAATCATTGGGCGTGCGTGTGCGTTCGGAACCGCCCGACGATGATCCTCCGCCGGAACTTCCCTTCTCCGAACCGGAACGCGAAGAGCCGCCGGAACTTCCTTTGTCCGAACCTCCGCTCGACTTATCGCTTGAGCCTCCGCTCGATCCGCCACTGGAACCGCCGGAAGGCTGCGACGGCGGACGCGAACGATTGATTTGCGCCTCTGCCGACACCGTTGCAAACAGCAGCCCCGTCGCCAAACTCAGCCCCAATGTCATGCGCCCTAACAGCCGCGCCTTTTGAGTATTTTCAGCCTTTCGTTTCATTGCTTTTTTCCTTTGTGTCCCCTGCAAGACACGCATTCTCCCCACTTTTCTATACGACTTATGTTTTCCTTACGTCGTCGGCGTAGAATTGTGACACCAATGTACAGAGAATTTTTGTTTCCTCTGGGCAAAGTCTGTTCCTTTTCCCGAAAAAAAGGTGGAATCACGAGGATTGCAAAAATTTGGCGGAGGAAAGAGGGATTCGGAACAACTCCCGCGAATAGTCCATCAAACTGTTCGTAATTTCAGGCTACTATTGCCTTTATTAGACCTCTTGCCCTAGTCCAGCGAAAGGAATTTCTCGTGCAGGTCTCGTTGCTGCTCTTAACCGGGGGTTGAAAACCCCCGTCTGTATAGCCTGCGGCTAAGCGTCCTTCGGACGCACTCCTCATCGGAAGCTGTCGCGTCCGAAGGACGCTTGGCGGAACGCCACAGTGCCGGGTATTTTCAATGCCCGCACAAGAGCGAACAACAGCCAGCAACGAGATTTGGACAGCAACAAGGAATTTCTCGTGCAGGTCTCGTTCCGCCGTGCTTGACACGGCGGAATAAATTCCTCCGATAGGGGCGTTTCGCCGTGCCATGCTTCGCACTCAATCCCAATCCAGAGGGTAACACTCTCAAATTGGGATTTCGTCCGCAGGACGTCTGTTTTTCAGGCGGGTACGTTCTTGTACCCGACTCTTGCAAGAAGTCTGTTGTCTGCCTGTCCTCTCGATTCGGGGCTGCTCTGCACACCAGAAGCAACCTCGGTATTTGAGAATCAAGGCGCGTCACTTTTTATTTTTTCGGGAGGGTTCTATGTCTTCCAAATCGCGCCGCACAAATTGGCGGCGGCATTTGCGTTCTTTGGCTTTGTCTGTCTCTGCACTGCTCGCTATCAGTGCGCTTGCTCTTCCTGCCACCGCACAACTCTATTATCCGCCTCTTATGAGGAAAGTGATTCCGGGCTTGGCGGCGGCACAGCAACAAGCCGACACGCTGCCGAAACCGACTCAGCAGGTGATGGTCAAGTTCCGCAGGGAGACCTCACCCGCAGAATTTGCCCGTGTGTTCTCGGCGACATTTTCCGCAAGAGACGCTCAAGCAAAATTGGCACGGCGCGGGATCGCCAAATCCCCGATGCAGCCCAACGCCCCTGCACTCAGCCATAAATTTTCCTTGCAAGAGATCGGCTGGCACGTTTATCGTTTGCCTTCGTCCGATGTTGTGGGCGAAACGCTCGAAGCCCTCCGCAAACGCCCCGAAGTCCTGCTCGCCGTGCCGGACAATCCGACCCAACTGCTGATCGATCCCCCGCCCAATCCGCAATGGAACGACTGGGCAGACGAATTTATTTTCAGCCTCCTGCTCCAGAATTACGGCGGCTACAACGGCTCCGACTCCAATCCCTTTTTGCCGCCGGGTGGCGGCGGGGTGGGAGGAGACGGCGGCTTCAGTTCGATTTTCACGCGAGCGGCACGCTATTA
>CAZPZP010000660.1:0-2935 GCA_964591025.1 uncultured Chthonomonadaceae bacterium | reverse complement strand
AAGGACGCTTGGCGGAACGCCATTGCAGCCGGGTATTTAAAATGTCCGGTCTTCTCAATTAATCTCCCCGCTATGCAACCGGGGAGGGAGGGACATCGTTATGGGGATTCCTCTGAAGGTCATCGTTGTTGAAGACAGTATGGATGACCACGAACTATTGGTGCGCGAATTGGAGCGGGGCGGCTATGCACCGCAAACTGTGCGCGTGGATACGCCGGAAGCGTTGCGCGAAGTGCTTGCCGAACCCGGCTGGGAAATCGTCATCTCGGATTATATCATGCCGCGTTTCAGCGGGCTGGCGGCGTTGGAGCTATTGCGTCAAAGCGGCAGGGATTTGCCCTTTATCGTGATCTCCGGCACGGTCGGGGAAGATGTTGCTGTCGAGACGATGCGAGCGGGCGCACACGATTATCTGATGAAGGAGAATTTGACGCGCCTCGTCCCTGCCGTACGGCGTGAGTTGCGCGAAGTCACTGAACGGCGCGAACACCGCCAAGCCGATGAAGCTCTCAAAGAGAGCGAACGCCGTTTTCGCACCCTCAGTGAAGCGTCGCCGCAGGGCGTTTTTCTGCATGACAATGCGGGCAAATGTTTGTATATCAATAGTTGCGGGTCGGAAATCACGGGCTACTCGTCCGCTGAGGTGGTCGGAACGGATTGGTTTCATATCCTGCATCCTGATGATGTCGAACGGGCGGCGGCTGAATGGGAAGCGTTTCGACAGAATGAGCATAAGATATTCGAGAGCGATTTGCGGCTGCTTCATGCGAACGGGACGACGCGCTGGGTGCAGGTGCGCGTCGGCAAAGTCCGTGATGAACAGGGAGTCGCCACGGATTATGTCGGAAGTCTCGTGGACATCACTCAACACCTGATGTTTCAGGAGCGACTGCTTCAGGCGCAGAAGCAGGAGAGTCTCGGACGCTTGGCGGGAGGCATTGCTCACGATTTCAACAATATCCTGACAGCGATCCTTGGCTATGCCGAATTGGCAAGTGATCTCGTCCCGCCGGAACACGCGGCGCAGGAACGAATACGGAATATCCAAAAAGCGGCGGGGCGTGCCGCCGATCTGATCCGGCAATTGCTGGCGTTTGCGAGTAAGCAAATGATTACGCCGCGTGTCATCACTCTCAATTCGGTTTTAGAGGAAACGGGCAGTCTGCTCCTGCGCCTGATCGGATCGCATATCAAACTGGAAATACTGCCCGGCTCCGATGTCGGAGCCATTCGCGCCGATCCCGGACAGATGCAGCAGATTCTGATCAATCTTGGGGTCAACGCCCGCGACGCCATGCCCGAAGGAGGCAAACTGACGATTGCGACGCGCAGTGTCCATTTGGAGGCAGGACTGACGCAGGACAATCGCGAGGTTTTGCCGGGAAATTACGTTCTGCTCGAAGTGACCGATACCGGCATCGGAATGAACAAGGAGATTTTGCAGCATATCTTCGAGCCGTTTTTCACCACCAAAGAGATCGGCAAAGGGACAGGGTTGGGATTGGCGACGTGCCACGGCATTGTGCGGCAGAACGGCGGTCATATTTGGGTGGAGAGCGAAGTCGGCAAAGGCACGTCTTTTCGCATCACTCTGCCGCAGGTCAACGAAATTCCCACAAAGGAAAAAGAACCCGAAACCCTCTCGTATCTCGGCGGCAAAGAGACGATTCTGCTGGTTGAGGACGATGCCCTGCTTCGAGAATTGACGGCGGAAGCGTTGCGTGCCGAAGGCTATGCGGTGATTGAGGCGGCAAGCGGGAAAGAGGCACTGGTCATTGCGACAGCGTTTACCGAACCGATTCATCTTTTGGTGACTGATGTTGTGATGCCTCTGATGAGCGGCAAAGAGTTGGCACAGAAAATGCTGAAGGTTCAGCCCGATTTGCGGATTCTGTTTATCTCCGGTTACGCGGAGAATGCGGTCATGACACAGGGGATTTTAGAGAGCGGCGTTTTATTTTTGCCGAAACCATTCAGTGTGGCAGGGTTGGCGCATAAAGTTCGCGCCGTGCTGGATCAATGATGACCCCTGCCTCTGAGGGCAATGAGACAAGGCAAAAGCCCCTTGGCACAAATTTGTGAAGGGGCTTTGTTAGAGAGATAAGGGCTATGAGCGGTGCGTGAAAATGATTTATGCCACGCAGACCGGAGCCATTGTTCCTGTATGTCTCGGGTAAGCCGGATGCCGGTCTTCCGTATCCCGTAGAGAACAACGACAATAGTCACTCAATTTCATCGCCGCCGTCCGCTGTTCCGGCGTCAAATCGCCGGGACTCAGCAGGACGAGGTCGAGCAGCCCCAATGCTTCCTCTTTCGTGAGCATCAATCCATTTTCTAATTTTTGCTCTCGCATTGTCCGTACTCCTTTCCGCCGTCTGTCGTCACTCCGTCAGTGTTCACCGACGTTGTTCCACATTCAACGGGATTCTGGGGCTGAAATTTCGTGTCAATCGAACAATGCGTTTGACGCCTATTCGGCGGCGATTGTTCGCCCCATCTTTTCGGACTGCGATTAAATTTTCTTCAGGAGAGTAGTTTCAGGGGAGTAGTTGAGGAAAAAATGTGGCGGGAGCGTGTGAGAATCGAACTCACCTATGACAGCGAAACTGCCACACAAACGGTTTTGAAGACCGTGCGAGCCACCAGACCCGATGCACTCCCATAATGATGCGGAGAGGGAAATTTTATGTATTCGTCTCACATTGATCTTCGTTTTTGTCCTCGACCAATGTGAGATATATTGCCATCTCCTCGATTACCCGCCTCTGAAAATCAACCAGAACCTCCAGAAAATGAATTTGTTCTGTTTGATGCTCACTGGCAGATTTGCGCTCTCTGTGAGCGACCAAAGCAGGGCGATTCAACTCCAATATCACAATAAGACCTCTTGCATCAGTCGGGTACAAGAACGTACCCGACTCAAAAACAGCCGTCC
>CAZPZP010000659.1:0-2941 GCA_964591025.1 uncultured Chthonomonadaceae bacterium | reverse complement strand
GCCGTATGTTCCGTGCTGCTGTCTCGCGTATCGTCTATCCTCACACGGGGTTCGAGTGCATAAGGCAAAATCTGCTTGTCGCCCGCCGCCATCTCTTTGAGAATCGCCTTGCCGATATAATCGCCGTCTTCGAACAAAGTTACCACGCCCTTGCCGATTCCATGCCCCGCCGCGTTGACGAATTCGACGGCGCGATAGGGGCGCGTCGCGTGCTGTGCGGAACGATAAACGAGCAGTTTTTTCGCATAGTCCAGTTTCGCCTCGAACATCGGAATCACCGCGCTTTGGTTCGCCGCAATCGTCACCGGACGCCGCGCCGTATACTGCACGATTTCACCCGTTGCTTTCACGTCGGCAGATTCCTGAATAGCACGCGGCGCGGACATACGTCGGGCATAGGACTTCGCTTGCGATGCGGATTCGAGAGCGTCGAATGTTGCTCCCATTGCAAGGGACGGCGCAGAAGCAGAGAGCGCGAACCGTGTGCTTTCCTCTGCCATCTCGTACGCCCCAAGAGCCTCTTCCGAGACGATATTCTCTTTGCCGCGCCTTACCAGACGAATTTCCGCAATGTCCGTCGCGAAACTAATTGGCTGACCCGACGCCACCGAAATCAAGACATCGTTCCATGCCTCATCTGTGCTGTTATCAACGACGGCTTGCCCTTCCAATCCCCATATCCCATTATTGGAACGCAGCCGATAGCCGATTTTCCATGCCCCCATATTGGCAAGCGCGTATTGAACAATGACCTCCTGTGCGTCGGCACTGTTGGGAGTCACCGTGAGATTGATATACGAACTGTCCGGCTTCACTTGCTCGAACGCTCGCCGCAACGCTTTGTCGATCTCTGCTTGAACCGAACTCTCCGCAAACTTGAGTGCGACAATCTCATTGTCCGCCACGCTCCGCATTGTTCCGTCTTCCTCGAACAGCACAATCCGAAACCGTGTGCGTCGGGAAATGCCGTCTACCTCGACAGACTCCTGCAATCCTGCCACTGTGCCGCGCAGTGAACGATTGACCGTTTCGATAGTCAGGGTTGCGCCGCGCATCTTTCGTGCCATATCGCGGATCACATCGCTCGCCTCCAACGTGATTCCTCGCGGCTGGCTGTTGGTCGGCGCGAAACTCGGCGGCTCGTTCAGGGTCACATCGCCGAACACGCCGATGGAGGAAATCGCCTCGTCGAGCGTATCCGTCGGAACCGGGATCGCGATTTTCAGCGGCTGATTCTCCGTCAAGGCATACGTTCGCTCGAACACGCCCAATCCATTGCTGTACAGACAAATCTGGTTCATGAGGTTCTCCTTATCTCCTTATTCGGCATGGCTTCCGATTCTCCTTCTTCGTTTGGGGCGAATCGATCCCGCGCCGAATTCTGCTATAATGGACGGGGCAAAACTCCGTGCAGAGAAGAGGAAACACTGACAGTGGCACAGCCGCATCTCACCTATAAAATTCACAATTCCGATTTCGCCGATCCACTGCGTCACGTCCAGACTGACGCCACACCGGAACAGATTCAGCATCTCGTCGAAGAGGGTTATCTTGTCCGCGAACGATTGATTCAGGGCGAACTTCTTGAAGAACTTCGTGCCGCCGCCGATGAGATTGCCGAACAGCACGGAGCCGAAGAGAGAGCCGCGACGAATCAGTCGCGCCGCTTCGGAGGCTTGTTTGTGCGGAATCTGTTGGATCATCACCCGACGTTTCTCAAAATGCTGGATTATGCGCCGACGCTGGGGCTGGCGCGTGCCGTTTTGGGTCCGCAGGTTCAGGTTCATGCGTTCGTTTTGCGCGTTACCTATCCCGGACAGGAGAAGCAGGAGACCCACTGGCATTTCCATCAGCGCGTTGTGCCGGAACCCTTGCCGCCGTTTTTTGCGCGCCCGCACGTCATTGACAATCTGATCTATCTTGACGACTTGACCGACGCCAACGGTCCGCTGTGTGTTGTGCCGCGTTCGCATCTTCCGTTGCACACCGAACTGCCCGGCGACGATTACGCGGACAAACCCGATCAAGTGATCGTGCGGGTTCCAGCGGGAAGCTGCATCACGTCCGACGCAGGAATCTGGCATCGCGGAATGCCGCATACCGCCGCCGGAACCACGCGCCGCCTGCTCATTTTGGGCTATAGCCCGACATGGATGAAGCCGATTGACCGCTTCGGGGGCGCGTTCACGGCAAACCTGATTGCAGACGGCGACACCGAAACCAAAGAGTTGCTCGGAGCCACTGGTTGGTTCTAAAATGGAATGTGTACCAAAATATAGACAGAGAGTGAAATCAATTATTATGGAATTTCAACCGTTGATGGTGTTTGCGATTAAGCCCGAAGCCGTGCCGTTGCTTCATTTGCAGAACGCAATAGATGCGGAAGGCTATCCCATGAGTTTCGGGATCAGCATCGCGGGTGACGCCGAGGGAGACGCCCTTGTCGGTGCAGAATGGGACGCGATCTTTGTGCGCTGGAAAGAGCCGGAAGTCCACGAGGTCGCAGTCTTGGAGCGTGGAACCATTTTAGACGATGAAGAAGCGCAGGAAATTCTCGCCGTCGCCCAACAGATGATCGCGGGTTCCGATGATGAAGTTGGGATAACGATTGTCGCTGACCATCTCAGCAAAACCCAGTGCATTTACGCCCTCGAACTCATGCCCGCGCTTCTCGACAATGACGAGCATCAGGCATGGGAGGGACTCGATACCCTGTTGCGTTCGCTCGCCGAGTATTCCGACGGATTGGTCTATGCTCAGGGCGAGGGCTTTTGTGCCGCTGACGGCGAACTGCTCCTTCTTGAACCCGCCAACGATGAGGAGTATTACGAGACAACGACAGGGCGCAACGGCACGCACGAACACCCGACCGAAAGCCCGCGCTATTAGACCTCTTGCAAGAGGCGGGTACAAGAACGTACCCGACTCAAAAACAGCCGTC
>CAZPZP010000658.1:0-2948 GCA_964591025.1 uncultured Chthonomonadaceae bacterium | reverse complement strand
ACGCGACATCTCTCTGATTTTCCTTGTGCTGCCAATTTAGATGCGTTCGCCCTGTCGCTGTTGCGAATTTGTCTTGACACGCTCGCGGTGTTTCGAGTATCCTAACACTATCTTTCTTATCCCAAAGTCAGCGGGATACCGAGTCGCTTCGCCTTCGGGCGCGTTCGCCGGTATCCTGTGTTTTTGTCCCATGCCGCACTTTTTTTGCATGGGACAATCCTAACCCAATCCCGAAGAGGAATTCACTGCAATGCAGGTTACCCGTGAACAGCCCGACCCCTGTACGATTGTTCTCACCATCGAAGTAGATGAAACGCAGGTGTCGCGCACGTTCGATAGTGTCTATCGCGAGTTCAGCAACTATGTTAGTGTCCCCGGCTTTCGTCCCGGCAAGGCTCCGCGCACTCTCGTGCAACGCTTCGTTAATACCGAGAAGGTCAACGAGCGTGCTTTGGAGAAACTGATCAACGATACGGTTGGCAAAGCGTTGGAAGCCGAAGAGATTGAGCCTTATCGCAATCCCGATGTCGAACCCAGCGATCTTGCGGACAAACAGGCATACATCTTCAAAGCCATTATCCCACTAGAACCGCAGGTCACAGTCGGTGAGTATAAAGGGCTAACCGTTGAGCGTCCCGTCTATAAAGTCACTGATGAGCAGGTAGACGAACAGTACAATCAACTGGTCGAAGGCAAAGCCAAATTGGAGCGCGTTTCGGATCGTGGCGTGATTGCGGGCGATATGCTGATTGCCGAGCAGAAAGCCGTTGTCGAAGGCGACGAAGGCGAAGAGCCTTCCATGCGCCGCCAACTGATCTACACCGGCAAGAATATTCCCGGTTTCGACGAAGCCGTGATCGGGATGACTATCGGCGAAGAGCGCGTTTTTACCCTGATCTATCCCGACGACTATGAGGAAGAGGACAAGCAGGGCAAAAACGTCACCTTTACCGTCAAACTCAGCAGCATCAGCGGCAAGAAACTGCCCGAATTGAACGAGGAATTTTTCAAGTCATTCGGTGAGTTCGACTCTGCCGACGCTCTGAAAGCCGCCATTCGCGCCAATCTGGAGCGACAGTATAACAACCAGTCGGATCAAGTCGCGGAACAGAGGCTGATTGAGCAAATCGTCGCAAACTCCGAAGTTCATTTCCCCGAAGTGCTGGTTCGCGATGAGATGCGGGATGAGTTCAATCGGCTGGGGCGGCAATTGCAAAAGGAAACTGTCTCCTACGAAGATTTCCTTGTCGCCAACGATCTCACGACGGAGCAGTATCAGGCGACAGTACGCGACAACTCCGCGACCCGAATCAAAGCGATTCTTGCCCTGCGCGAACTCTCCATCAACGAAGGTTTGCAAGCCACCGAAGAAGAGATTGATGCCCAGTTCGTAAGCCTATTGAATAGCGGCGGAATCTCCGAAGATCAGTATGACGAATTCTTCGCCGATCCGCGCCGTCGTTTGCAGCTTGCCAACGCCGTCGTTCAGCAACGGCTGCACGATTTTCTGTTCGCCAATAACACGATAACCGATGTCGAACAGGAAGCCCCGCCCGAACTCGAAGAGGCGGAAGACGAAGACGACGATACCGAATAATCGCGGAACCGAAACTTACTCGCCGGAAGGAGCCGACAGACCCGTAGAAACAAGAGACGACAGGATGGAATCTCTCTTGTTCGCGTGCGGATTTGCGTTTCCCTTCCGGCGTTTGCTTTATCTGAACGTCATTTGATGCAGTGGAATAAATTCCCTGCTTGAGAGTACATAGCGTCCGCCTGCACGGACACCCTAAACACTGAGGTTATCCACGCAGGGGGACATTGCGCTTTCCGCAGTGGGGAATTTATTCCACCGCTGATGATTTACCTGAACGCCGTGTCGTCTTTTCGAGCCGTCCGGTGACCCGAACACACAAAAAAACGCAAGGAGAAACGCGCATGGATCGCATCCTTCGCCCCCCAACCAATGTCATTCCGATGGTTGTGGAGCAGAGCGCACGCGGCGAGCGTGCCTACGATATTTATTCTCGTCTGCTCAAAGACCGCATTATTTTCATCGGTCATCCCATCTCAGACGAACTCGCAAACTTGGTGATCGCCGAAATCCTTTTCCTTGAAAAAGAAGACCCCGACGCCGACATCGAACTCTATATTAACAGTCCCGGCGGCAGCGTCTCTGCCGGGCTTGCCATGTATGACGTGATGCAGATGGTCAAGTGCGACGTGGCGACAATCTGCGTTGGGATGGCAATGTCTATGGGAGCCGTTCTGCTCGCGGGCGGAACCGATGGCAAACGTTATGCCCTGCCCAACGCCCGCATCATGATTCACGCCGTCGCTGGCGGCTATGAGGGAACGGTACAGGACGCCGAAATCCGCCTCAAAGAGATGGTTCGCGCACACGATACGCTGAACGAAATCTTGGCAAAGCACACCAAACAGCCGCTGGAAAAAGTCCGGCGCGATATGGATCGCGACTATTTTATGTCGCCGCAAGAAGCCATGGAATACGGGCTTATTGACAAAGTTATGGAGAAAAAGGGCGAGTAAGCCGATAATCTCAGAAACCGCACTCCCCCGCACTGTTGGCGGGGGAGTTTCAAGAAGAGATTCAATGGTCTTTGGCGAAATATGCGGAAACAATCTTGCAGGGAGAAAAAGCCTTGTCACGAGGGTTTGATCGAGTAGATGGTCGCTGCGTTCTTTGCGGCAAAACACGCGAACAAGTCAAGAAGCTCATTTTGGGCGTCCATGGCGGCGTGTGTTTGGATTGTGTAGACCTTTGTAACGACTTGATTCGCAGCGATTCGCTCGAAGAGGGTCGCAATCGTCTGCCGAATCTCAACGGCATTCCCAAGCCGAAAGAGATTTATCGTATTCTCAGTCAGTATGTGGTCGGGCAGGAGCGGGCAAAGCGAGTGCTGTCCGTGGCGGTCTACAATCACTAC
>CAZPZP010000657.1:0-2955 GCA_964591025.1 uncultured Chthonomonadaceae bacterium | reverse complement strand
TCAGATTTTTGTGACGAGGACTTGCCCTTATGCCTACGCCTGATTCCCTTTCTGAAGTCATTGCATCGGTCTTGCCCGATGCGACTGCGGCACGCCATCACCTGCACCAAAACCCCGAACTCAGCGGATACGAGACGGAAACCGCCCGCTTTGTTGTCTCTAAATTGCGCGAGTTTGGTGTTGATGAGATTACAACTCAGGTTGGCGGGGAAGGCGTCGTTGCCGTTTTGCACGGGAAAGCGGCGGGCAGAACCGTTGCTTTGCGCGGCGATATGGACGCCCTGCCCATTCACGAAGAGAGCAGTCTGCCGTATAAATCGTGCAAAGCGGGGGTCATGCACGCTTGCGGACACGATGGGCATACCGCGACGCTTTTAGGCACGGCGGCAACCCTCTCCAAACTGCGAAATGAGTTCGCTGGAACCGTCAAATTTATCTTTCAGCCCGCCGAAGAGATTGTGCGCGGAGCCGTCGCCATGTGCGCCGAAGGTGTGATGGAGGGCGTGGACGCGGTGTTCGGCTTGCACGGCTGGCCACAGCTCGACATCGGCAAGGTCGGCGTCAAATCGGGCGCGATGATGGCATCGTCCGATACGTTTATCCTCACGATCAAAGGGAGTGGGGGACACGCCGCACAGCCTCACATGACAATCGATCCGATTATTGCGGGGGCGCATATCGTCACGGCACTGCAAACCCTTGTCAGCCGCGAAATCAACCCGACGCATTCTGTAGTCGTCACCGTCGCCCAATTCCACGCCGGAACCGCCGACAACGTCATTCCCGAAACGGCAGAACTGCAAGGCACGGTTCGATGTCTCACCGAAGCGCACCGCCGCGAAATGCCGGAGCGTTTGGAGCGGGTTATCGCCGGCGTGTGTTCTGCCTTGCGTACCGAGTATACTCTTAAGTATCATTCTGGAACGGGCGTCACTCTCAACGATCCCGATATGACCGAATTGTTCCGCAAAGTCGCAACGGAAACGCTTGGCGCGGAAAACGTCGTCGCGCTCGATGCGCCTTCGATGGGAGCCGAAGATTTCTCGGTCTATTTGACACACGCCCCCGGCTGTTTCTTCCGCTTAGGGGTGGGAGCGGACAGCCCTCCGATTCATACGCCGCGCTATAACTTTGGGGATGAACCCATTGGCATCGGCATCCATCTTTTCACGCGCCTCGCGCTCACCGCTCTCGAAAGGAATTGATCTCTTATGGCTTTCGCGATCCACGAACTCAACCATGTCGCCCTGCACGTCGCCGACCTCGAACGCTCCATGCGTTTTTACGAGGACGTAATGGAACTGCCCAAACTGCAACGCCCTGCCTTCGGGTTTCCGGGCGCGTGGTATGCTCTCGGCAAACAGGAACTCCATCTTATCGCCGACGATTCTCTCAGCGAGGGCAGCCGACGCCATCACCATTACGCGCTTCTGGTAGACAACATAGACGACGCCAAAGCCGACTTAGAAGCGAAAGGCATAACGGTTTTCGATGGTCAGGCGCAGCGTCCCGATGGACTAATGCAGTTGTTTTTTTACGACCCAGACGGCTATCGTATCGAAGTCTATCACGCGCCCGAAGGATTTGTTCCCGCAGGAGTGATCGAATAATCTCATGATTCCACACTTCAAGGCAAACGCGCATCTTCACTTGCCGCCCAACTTCTCTGCGTTCGATACTGTCGCGCAAGCCGTCGAGCTTGCGGCAGAGCAGGGCGTTCGCGTCGTCGGTGCGAACAACTATTACGATTACCACGTTTATGGCGAATTTGCCGAACGCTGTAATGCAAGCGGAATCTATCCGCTTTTCGGGATAGAAATCATTGCGTTGCTTGAGGATTTGGTCGAAGCGGGAGTCAAAATCAATGATCCCGGCAATCCGGGCAAAATGTATCTCTGCGGCAAGGGCATCACGCGGTTCGAGAATATGACGGCAGAGGCAACGGAACTTTTAGCGACGATTCGACACAACGACTCAACACGCATGGCGGTCATGACGGAGAAACTGGCAGTTGTTTTTGCCGCCGCAGGTCTGGAAACAGGACTCGACGCCGAGGCAGTCAATCTGCAAATCGTGGCGCGGCACGGAAGCCCGCTCGAAACAGTTTATCTCCAGGAGCGACATATCGCTCAAGCGTTTCAAGAGGCGATATTTGCACAGATTCCGTTGGAGAAACGCGGCGCATTTTTGGAGAAACTGTTCGGCACGCCCTCGAAAGTTGAGCCGGAAGATGCCGCCGCGCTCCAAAACGAAATTCGCTCATATCTCATGAAAGCGGGCAAACCCGCATTTGTGTCGGAAACCTTTGTCGGGTTCGATCACGCTTATCGTCTCATTTTGGCGTTAGGCGGTATTCCCTGTTATCCTGTTCTGCTTGACGGCGCGAATCCGCTCTGCGGTTATGAATCTGATGTTGACGCGCTGATCGCCGCCACTCTTGAACGCCATATCTTTGCTGGGGAGTTGATTCCTATCCGCAACGCGCCCGAAATTCTGACGCGCTATGTTTTGGCACTGCGCCGCGCCGGTTTTTTTGTCACAGCAGGAACCGAACACAATACCCGCGACCTGATTCCTATAGCCCCAACGTGTCTGAACGGCGAACCCATTCCCGACGAGATTGACGCCATTTTCCGGGAAGGCGCGTGCGTTGTCGCCGCACACCAACATTTGACCCAAAACGGCAAACCCGGCTTCATTGATTCCAACGGAACGCCCAACTCCGACTACCCCGACTCTGAATCCCGAATAGCCGCGTTCGCCAAGTTGGGAGCAGAGTTGATCTCGTCGTCGAAGAGCGCAATGCCCATTCAAACGACAACGCTAAAACTGGTTCCAATGACGCTTGAGGAAGTCCGTGCGATGGTCGAAGCGATGGACACAACTGAGAAGGCGCAGTTATCAGCCGACTGGCTGGCGCGGCTTCACGCCTCGACTTCGGCAGATATATGGACG
>CAZPZP010000656.1:0-2960 GCA_964591025.1 uncultured Chthonomonadaceae bacterium | reverse complement strand
CGGAACGAGACCTGCACGAAGAATTTATTCTGCTGGACTCTTGCAAGAGGTCTAAGGGACTTTCAAAGATTAAACCGTTCCGTTCTTGCATGGTGCGTCCGGCAGGACGCTCGTCCGAAGGACACCGAGGCGGGTACTTTCAGTACCCGACAATGCGATGGAACGGTTTAATCATTGAAAGTTCCTAAGAGGAGTGCAATACGCCCAGCATTTCGCACCCATTTCACAAAAAGAGGCAAAAGTTTGTGCCGAATCTGCCGAAAATGATAACGACAACGCCGTGTCGTCGTCTCAACCTATACGATTTTTCTCCGCACAACGCCGTGCCGGACATCGCAAATCTCTTCTGAAAGACACTCATGGCACTTCGACACCTTTCCGCAGTTCGTCCCTTGGCAAAACAACGGCAATTCTCGCTCCACATTTGCTGCTTGATATTAGCATTCTCACTGAGCGGTATGACAGCGCAGACGGCGCACGCATCGCCGGAATCTGTTCTTCCCATCCGCGCACTGAATGAGACGGAACCGGGCATTCCAGATTATTCCGCCTTGTATCCCATTGAGGAGCCGCCAGCGCAACCGAAGCAATCGCTGCTCAAGCCCGAAGTCTATCCCATTCTCAAGAACCCGCCGTATCTCGCCCGCGCCGTCACTGCGGAATCGTGGGCATATCCGGTCAATGGTTTCCCGCTCTATAACCTGCTGCCCAATGCACAGGAAAAGTGTTTTTATGAACACAGCACCGACGGCATCAGCGGCTGGATACCCAAAAACCTGCGGTGCGCCCGTTCTGTTGGTTATCTGCTCCATCGCTACGTGCCGCAGTTTCGCGGTCACGATTGGGCAGAAACGTGTGCGCGGCGCATTCGTTCTACGCTCAAAGCCAAAAAAAGCCGCGTCTATGACCTGCAAGAGAAGATCGAGGACGCGCCCGAAGGTTACCTGTATGTGATCTGCTTGCTCTCGTCGCCAAAAAGCCGGGTCGGGCATATCTGCTTCTACAACCCGGAGACGCAGGAAGTCCTCGGCAACTCGATGGGGAAATGGAAGGCGAAACCGCTGGAGTATTTCTGGAGCAAATACCCCTACTACTATCTGCTCGGCATTCCGGTTCGCGCCCCGCAGACCACCGACGCCGAATCCGTTCTGCCTAACGATTTTGGCGGATAGCTGCTCTTCCCTGCCTTCTCGTTATAGGGAGGAGGGAGAGGGCATTACGCGCTTTCGACATGGTTTTGCAACCCCCGCGAAAATAACTTTGGATTTGTCACCTTTTTGTCAGATCGGACTCGCTATACTCAAGATGGGAACGGCGATGCAACTCTGACGGCATTCATCCCGCCCTGTGGTTTGTCCGTCGCGATGCGGCGCAAACTGCGTTTGTTACTCCACTTGCCGGGGGCGGCGTGTCTGCTCCCGGACTTTTTTTCTTTTGGGGTAGAATAGGCACAAGGAGTTTTACGCCATGATGACGAACAGTACACTGCACTGGAATATCTTAATACCGCCCGATTTCCGGCAAGGAGAAGCCCCGATGACGCCAAACCACCACGCGCTGAGCAAAGCCGAACACGATTATCACGCCGACCCCAGCAGCGAATCCGCCGCACGCGCCCTAATCTATGCCTATCAGCAAGCCGGACGCCGTGACGATGCGCTCCGTGTCGGTCTGCGCCTACTGCTGCATCTCGACACCCTCAACCGATTGCCCGAACACGATACCCAACGCCTGATGCAGAGCCTTGCCGCCGTCCCTGCGGTTACTGCCGGATCACGCTTGGTTTCTCGCCGATCACTGTTTGCCGCGTGTGCCGCCGCCGCTGTCATGGGAACAGGGGCAGTTTTCTTTCAGTTAAATGATCACAGCGAACGCGCTGCCTCCGATATACAGCGTCAATCTCTGGTTCGCGAAGCCGATACCCTCGCCGAAAACGCCGCCAAACTGTATCATGAAGGCGACTATGATACCGCCTATATCCAGGCACAAACGGCACACGACAATTACCGCCGTCTCGGTTTGACCCTTGGCGAAGGCAAAACCGATCTCACCATCGGGCAGATATTTCAGGCATGGGGCAAATATTCTCTCGCCGAGTACTGGATCATCAGCGGAGCCACGCAAATTCGAGAAGCCGGACAACCGCTCACCGCCGCCTACGCCCTCAATATCGCCGCCAATCTCAATATCAAGTTGGGGAATTTTGAGCAAGCCCAGACACAAAATGAACAAAGTCTCCAAATTCGCCGAGAGGCAGACGACCAAGCCGGAATCATCGAGGGTCTGCGCGAACGCGGAACCATTCTCGCCGAGCAGGGCAATTACCCCGTTGCCGAAAAAGAATGGCAGGACGCTGAACGATACGCCCGCGCCGCTGACAAGCCTGATATGATCGCCGGATTAGAGTATGTGCGCGGTTCGTATGCGATCCGGCAGGGCAAAAGCGACAACGGACTGCTCGAATCGTCTTTCCGTTATTGGAAAAGTATCAAACAACAGATATGGCAAGCCAACGTCCGCCTTCGTCAAGCCGAGGGCGACCTGCTACAAAAGCAATACGCCGCCGCACAGAGCAAACTCAATTTCTGCCGCAGCATCTACAAACAGAACAAAAGCCGTCTCGGTCTTGCCGACTGCCAAACGCTTCAAGGACGAATTTTTCTTGCCAAAGGCGGTACAACGGAGGCACAGCAGCAATTCAGTCAAGCCATCACGTTTTATCAAGACGCCGGACTAAAACCGCGCCTAAGCCAAGCAGTCAAACTCTTGAATATGCTCACCCTCGATATAACCGTGTCGCGATAAGGGAAACTTTACGCGCCTCAAACTCAAAAACTCCCCCATCTCCAAATGAGAGAGGGGGAGTTTTGAGTTTGACTGAGAACGGTCTTCTATTTCTGCGGCTGGCGACCCTGCTCCAACTGCTGTAATCGCTCCAGAATGTTTTGCATCTGCGCCTT
>CAZPZP010000655.1:0-2962 GCA_964591025.1 uncultured Chthonomonadaceae bacterium | reverse complement strand
CCGCCCATGCCCTGCCCGACCCTGAAAACAAGAACATTGCGCCCTTTTTTCAGCGTGATATTCGGGACAATATCGCTGTCGAGAGAAACGCCGCGAATCACTGCGTTGCGCCAAACTTCCACACCGTTCAGAGTGACAGCAACGCCGTCATCGGAACCAAGATAGAGCGTAGCGTTTTTGGTGGCTTTCGGACTGTCAATAATCGCGACGGCATAGGCAACGGAATTTTCGGTATTGCCGCCGAAAACCTTATGGAAATCCAGAATGTCCTCGTTGATGGCGACGCGCTTCCACTTCCGAATTTCTCCACTCAACATCGCTTGAGGTTCGCCGTCTTTCGGGTCAGGGATGGAGCTGCCCGATAATCCGCCGATACTCAGCAAAGTTTCCATTTGCGCCCGATTTTCCGCATTGTCCACAGCGGCATTCAACGTCGTTCCGCCCGGAACCGGACCCAAAACAAGCCACTCTTTGATGAAATTGATCTCATCGGCTGTCGAACGATCCGTGCCATTGAAAACCGCCTCAATGCGCTTGAACGGGGCTTTGGGCAGTCGGTCATAAGTCAGCAAACCGTTGAGTTCCTGCTCTACGTCGGTCAATTGGGTATAGACAAATCCCGAAAGATTTTCTGCCTCGAACAGTTGCGTTGTCTGATAACGAATGCGGTTGATCAGCCCGTCCGCATCACGTACCGACTGATAGCCCCATCCGCTCGACCATGTATGCCCCTCGATAGGCAGGGCAATGCCGCCGTATTCGCCGACAACCTTGGGCTTCGTCGGATTCCTGACGCCCTGCGCTCTGAGGTTATTGCTGTAGTCGTGGGTATCAATGACATCGGTCAAGCCGCGCTGTGTCCAGCCGGAAGCGTCGGTGATAGGACGCGAACTGTCAATTTGGCGCGTGAGAGTGACGATGCTGTCCTGAAATGCTTCGGGATTGCCCCAGTTCTCATTGAACGGTATCCAATGGACGACGCTCGGATAGTTGCGCGTGGCTGCCATCACTTCGCGCCATTCATGAATGAAATTCTGCTGTGCCTCTTCACTGCTGAGATTGTGACTTGAGGGCATATCCTGCCACACCAGAACGCCCAATTTATCGCACCAATAATACCAGCGCGGATCGTCTACCTTGACGTGCTTGCGTGCCATATTGAAGCCGAGTTTCTTGACCAGTTCGACATCGGCTTTGATTGCCGCATCGGAAGGAGGAGTCAAAATGCCGTCGGGCCAATAGCCCTGATCCAAAACGCCGCGATAGAAAATCGGCTTGCCATTAAGTGTCAGGCGTCCGTCTTTCATACCAACAGTGCGGAACGCAGTATAGGTTTTGACTTGATCGACAGTTTTCCCACCTTGTTTGAGTTGGTCGAGGCTGTCAAGTTGTTTGAGAGTAACTTTGATATCGTAGAGCGAGGGTGTTGCGGGACTCCAGAGAGTCGGAGTATCAACGATGCTCTTTTCCCCTGTCCATTCTACTTCCTGCGTTTGTGCGGCGGGGGCATTATGTTGCAGAACCATAAAATCGTTTACCAACTTACCATTCCGCGATATTTCAAATTCAAGATAATATCCGCCGGGAATATTGTTGAGAACGATTTTCCCATGCAGAATGCCCTGCGTCCCATCAGGGGAAACAATGGGGTCTAATTGAATATTGGTAATATGGAATTTATTGACCGGTTCGATCCAGACGCTCTGCCATATCCCCGTGGTACGTGTATACCAGATGCCTTCGCTGCCGAGTTGCTTGCCTTTGGGCTGGTAGCCGTTTTTGCGCGGGTCGGCGGGGTCGAAGACGGCGACGACGATCTCTTGCGGTTGTCCCGGCTTGAGGGCATCGGTAATATCGAAGGAAAACGGGGCATATCCGCCGACGTGAGTCCCGACCTGTTTGCCGTTGACATAGACCGTCGCCTCCCAATCCACCGCACCAAAATTCAGGCGAATGTTTCTGCCATCCCAGTTTTTTGGTATGGAAAACATTCGGCGATACCAGACGCGCTCGTGAATCTCTTTGCCTTTGCCAATACCCGACAGTGCCGCCTCATAAGTAAATGGAACGAGAATACGATCTTGAAAGTCGCGTCCGCTGCTCCAACCGGCACTGCTTCCCGCGCCGTTGTCATCGAACGCAAACTGCCATATCCCATTGAGCGACTGCCACTCTTTGCGAACCATAAGAGGGCGCGGATACTCTTTGCGGACATTTTCGGGTGTGACTGTCTTTGCCCATTTGGTGATTAGCGGGGCATCGGCGATTTTCCACGGGGCTTCCTCCGCCCCAACACTTCCGCTCGAAAGCAGAGCGGACAAAACAAGAACAGGATGGGAAACAGAAACGAAAGTCTGTTGCGTCATTGCGAAATTCTCTCCTGAGCGGGCATCTCATCGCCCGCAGAACCGAATTATTTAAGGAACTTTAGTATATCTGGTTTACGCACGATTCTCCGTGAATACTCCAACACGCTGCAACGAAAAAGACGGGGAGTAAAGATCAGTCATGGAAGAATAACCCCTGTTTGGTGGTGAATAGAGAGCAAACAAGAGAATTTTCTCGGCTTCGACGAGGAGGAGGGATGATGAATATACTGGCAGAGCGGCTGAGTGCCTATGCCGCCGGACTGCGTTACGAGGCGTTCCCACAACGGTCATCGGCACAGCGCACAAGAGTTCGCCCGAAATGGCGGCGTTCAGCAACGGCGTTCACTTTCGCTATTGGGACGCTGAAAGGTCCTTTACACGGCGGCGTGAACGAGGTGGCAATGGAGACGCTGCTGGAGATTGGCGAACCGTCGAAGGCAGCAGAATGGGTGTGGAACGCTCTCGCGAAAAGGACTGAAAGTCGCGCCGATAGCCGAGCGAACCTGAGATTGGAATTTGCATAAATCGGGTAGAGATCACGTACCCGCCTGAAAAACAGACGTCCTGCGGACGAAATTCCCCGTGTCGAGGAA
>CAZPZP010000654.1:0-2962 GCA_964591025.1 uncultured Chthonomonadaceae bacterium | reverse complement strand
TAAAGACAGCCATAAAGAAGAACAGATTTGATCCACGAAAGAACACGAAAAAGACCCGAAAACAATTCATAACTCACGTTACGCACCGGAGGTTGAAAACCCCCGTCTGCAAAAAACAAGCGTCTTTCAGACGCACCCTTCCGTGTATAGACTCCCCTCTCCTCCGAACTTGTTCGGGTATCAGGAGAGGGGTTGGGGGTGAGGTAAAGACGCTTGTACTTTGGGGTTCCGGGTACTTTCAGTACCCGCTGCGTAACGTGAGTTCATAAAACAACAAAGAAGCAAAGGACACAAAAAGAAGCACAAAAAAACAAAAACTTCCCTCTCCCGAACCTGTTTGGGAGAGGGGTTGAGGGTGAGGGCAGAGTTACTGCTATTCTTTCGCGTAGAAGGTGACCATTCGCTTTTTCGTCTCAGTCCCGGTTTCGGTCAGCACCAACGCTCCGGTCTGTTTCGCGTCTTTGGGACTGCTTCCAACAAAGAAATCCAGAATTTTGCCCTTGATTTCGTCACCCGTCCATATCGGCTTATTTGTTTCGGGATCACCGAAGATTTTGGCGAAGTCATAGAGAGACAGCGACTGCTTTTTCTCTTCCACATAGATCGTCAAAATATTTGTCGCTCTCTCGCCCTTGTTTCCGAACAGATTTAATCCTCCAAGCAACATCCCTTTGGGAATGGGTCGCTTTGCCGCCTCTTCCGGCAATCGTGCCGCCAACATCTGATAGTAGCCGATAGCTTGGGAAGGATCGGCGGCAGTTTTATCCGAAACTTCGATCTTGTCGCCTTTCATCTCGAACACAAACTCTTTCGGCTCATTCGTCACTCCCATCGAAAATACCGTTTCAGACTTATCATAGGGGCGCACATAGCCATTGATCGGGCGCAGGGTATTCTTTATTGTTTTGGTGTATTTCCCATCTTCGCCGCGCACAAAATACGCGCCTTCGACCACAATCATCGCCGGCTTGTCTTTAATGAAATTGCCCGCGACAAACATATTCACCATTTTGCCGAGTTCCACTTTGCCCGCCTCTTTCGGCTTTTCGCCCGTGACATCGTGAATCGTCAGCACGCCGTCTTTTCCGAGCGTGAGCAGGTGATATTTTTTGTCGCCCATGACATCCGCTGTGGCGATCCGCACCGTATCCGCCGGAACTTCAAGTTCCCATGCTTGCTTGAACTTCGGCAGACCTTTCGGCTCGTCGGCACGCACCCCCGACGATGCAACCGCAACCGCAAACACGCCTGCACAAATCATATTTCGTAAGGTCGCTCTCATTTTTGTCTCCTCTATTGGGTTCATACAACGCGATAGACGCACTTTTACTCTGTAGAGTTTCAGGGCATTATGCCAACTCTTTCCCATAGCACACCGAGAGCGGATCAGCGGCGTACTCGCCATAAGTCGCGATGCGATGCCAGCCGTCCGATTCGTACAGAGCCATCGCCTCGAACTGCGGCGTTCCCGTTTCGAGGCAGAGCCGTTTGTAGCCGAGACGACGTGCCTCCTCTTGAAGCCGCGCCATAAGAAGGCGAGAGATGCCCTGCCGCCGCGCTGATGCCGTCACGAATACTCGCTTGAGTTCGCCCGTTTCTCCAGTGGGATCGTCCCCAAGCGGACGCACTGCGCCACAGCCAACCGCTTTCCCATCTTGCCACACAAGAATAAACGCACAGCCTTCGCCACTGATTTGAGACGGGCAAAGTTGATTTTCGCCCTCCTCGCCGTAGAGAACGCCGAGCAGTTCCCAGAACTCGTCCGCAAGGGCAAGGGCTTCCGGGCGAAACGGATCATCGAGGGTCAAAACGATCTCACTCATTGCACGACACTCTCCATATCAAGTTCCTTTTTCAGCAGACGCTTTACCACTTTGCCAGTTCCGCCGCGTGGAAGGGTTTCGCGGAACAACACTTTGCGCGGGACTTTGTAGTTCGCCAAGCGTTCGCGGCAATACGCGATAATCTCGCGCTCCGAAACTTCTGCGTCAGGCTTTTTCACGATGACCGCCAGCACATCTTCGCCGCGCAATGCGTCCGAGATTCCGATCACCGCCGCGTCCAGCACCGCCGCGTGGGAGTACAAAACCTCCTCGATCTCTCGCGGGTAGACGTTCAAGCCGCCGGAAATAATCATATCCTTTTTGCGATCCACAATGAAGATATAACCGTCGGAGTCGATGGTTCCCAAGTCGCCCGTATGATACCAGCCGTTCGTCATCGCTTCTGCCGTCGCTTCGGGTTGGTTGAGATAGCCGAGCATCACATTGTCGCCACGTACCACAATTTCGCCCACCGTATCAATCGGCAACGGCTGATCGTTATCATCGAAAATCGCCACTTCCACACCCGGCAACGCAAGTCCCACGCTGTTGATCTTTCGTACGCCGACGGGAGGATTGATCGAAGTCACCGGGCTGCATTCTGTCGGTCCATCGCCCTCTAATATCGTCACACCGAACTTCGACTCTACTGCCGCAAGAGTGGCAGACGGCAGCGGCGCACCGCCCGAAACAAAATACCGCATCGCAGAGAGATCGTATGTCCGCTCCGTTTTGAGATTGAGAAGGGCGTTCAGCATGGCAGGAACCGCCGGAAAGATCGTCACTTTTTGCGTTTCGAGCGTTTCCATAATTTTCGTCGGCACGAAGTTTTCCATGAGAACCGCACTGCCGCCCGTCGCGAGAACGAGATGCATACACACCGTTCCGGCAAACGAATGGAACAGCGGCAGAGTCGTCATCAGCACATCGGTTGGTCGGAAGTCGAGAATTTGCTGTATCTGCCTCACATTGCTCAACAAGTTCTTATGTGACAGCATCGCGCCTTTGGGGTGTCCCGTCGTCCCGGAGGTATAGATAATGACCGCGCAATCACCTCCCCCAACCCCCTCCTTGCGAAGGAGGGGGCTAAATTTTCTCTCCCCCCGCGCACTGGCGAGAAGAGAGGTTTGTTCTCCCTC
>CAZPZP010000653.1:0-2964 GCA_964591025.1 uncultured Chthonomonadaceae bacterium | reverse complement strand
ATCGTTGAGATTTGTTGGTAATCGTTGAATGGAATTTAGATGCGCTTGCCCTGTGCATCCCTGTTTTCCGCGCAAAAGAGAGATGGGAAATAGGGTACAATTTTCTACAAATTCCGTCGTTTGGCGACGATGACAAGGGCGACTGTGATGAGCGAAGAGATCGGCGTTCCGACGCGCAAACTGGTTCTAATTGACGGCTATAGTCTGTTGTTTCGAGCATTTTTTTCAGGCAGACCGCTTTCCACTTCCGACGGACGCCCAACAGGTGCGCTGTACGGTTTCTCCCTGATGATGTTTACCCTGCTTAATCAGGAAAAACCCGACGCGATTATCGTTTGTTGGGACGCGCACGCGCCGACTCTTCGCAGTGAAAAGTTTGCCGAGTACAAGGCGCATCGCCCCGACGTACCGAATGATCTTCGTTCCCAACTGCGTGAAGCCCGCGAATTGGTCAACGCCTTCGGGTTCCATTCCGCCGAAGTCGCCGGTTATGAAGCCGATGACCTTGTCGGGACTTTCGCCAAAATGGGAGACCGCGAGGGCTGGAACGTCGTCATTGTGACCGGCGACACGGATCAACTCCAACTGGTCGGCGGCACGATCATCGTGCAAATGACTCAGCGCGGTGTCACAGAAGTGAAAGTTTACGATACGCCGACAGTTGTGGAACGCTATGGAATTCTGCCGGAGCGCATTCCCGACTACAAGGCACTCGTCGGAGACACGTCCGACAACATTCCGGGGGTTCCGGGTATCGGCGACAAAACCGCGACGGCATTGCTCCAAAAATGGGATTCACTGGAAAATCTGCTCGACAATCTCGCCAATGTCACGCCGCCGAAAGCCAAAGCCGCTCTGGAAGCCAATCTGGAACAGGCGAAATTCTCCAAAGAGCTGGCGACTATTCACTGTGCAGTTCCGGCGGAATTGGCGATTGTACCGTATGACCCGAACGGCGAGGTGTATGCCAATTTGCGCGATTATTTCACGAAATTGGAATTCCGCTCGCTGATTAACCGCATTCCGCGCCCAAGCGATTTATCTCCATTAGCTGAATTGGAGGCGTCTACGCCGTCCGAGCAGTTCACTGCAACGGTCAGCCGAATCGAAAATCGGGCGCAATGGGACGCAGCACTTGCGACCGTTATCGAATCGGGAACAGCGAGCGTGCATCTCGAACTCGACAGTACCGCCCCAATGCGGGCGAACCTAAAAGGCGTGGCTTTTGCTCCGAATGCGGCTTCCGGCTATTATGTCCCCTTTCGTGCCGACGCCGAAACCGTTTCCGCCGACTTGGGCAATCTGTTCACCGAAGACAAACCCGACGGCGAATTTGCCATTGGTCTGCCGGAACTCTCGGCGTTGTGTGTGTCGCCTGTCATTTCCAAAATCGGGCATAACGTCAAAATTTTCGAGATTGTGCTGGAGCGGATGGGATTGGAGCCGACGCCCTTCACGTTCGACACCCAAATCGCCGCGTATGTTCTGCAATCGGGTCGCTCGTCTTACGCGCTCATGGATTTGGCGGAATCGTATCTCGGTCAGCGATTGGAAGCCGATGATGCCTATCAGCCCGGCGAGAATCTGGCACGCGAGGCTGCCGCCGTGTTTGCGTTGATGGAGCCGCTTCGGGCGGAGCTTGAGAAGCAGGGCGCGATGGAGATTTTGGATAAGGTCGAGATGCCGCTGATTCCGGTGCTGGCGCAGATCGAGCAAGCCGGTTTGCTGATTGACGTGCCGTATCTCAACACACTCGGCAGCCGCATGGCGGGGCAAATTGACACACTGGCAAAGGAGATTTATGCCATTGCCGGAGAAGAGTTCAATATAGGTTCTCCCAAGCAATTGCAGACAATTCTGTTCGACAAGATGCATCTTCCGACGGGCAAGAAAACCAAAACCGGCTACTCCACCGGAGCGGATTTGCTGGATCAATTGGCGGGCGAATACGAAATTGCCCGCAAAATCACCGATTACCGAGAAGTCGCCAAACTCAAAGCGACATACGCCGATGCATTGGTGAAACTGCTTAATCCGCAGACGGGGCGCGTGCATACATCGCTGAACCAAACAGTGACGACAACGGGACGCTTGAGTTCCTCCGACCCAAACGTGCAGAACATCCCCATCCGTTCCGAGATTGGGCGCGAAATCCGGCGCGGCTTCATCGCTCCCAAAGGCAAAGTCCTCTTGTCCTGTGATTACTCTCAAATCGAACTGCGCTTGCTCGCCCATATCGCCAAAGACCCGATCCTTGTCGAAGCGTTCCAAAATGACGAGGATATTCATGCGGCAACTGCCTCCAAAGTCTTCGATGTGCCGCTCGACCAAGTGACCGCCGACCAACGCCGCCAAGCCAAAACGATCAACTTTGCCGTGATTTATGGGCAAAGCGCGTTCGCGTTAGCGGCGACACTCAGCGTCAGTTCGGCGACAGCGAGCGCGTGGATCAAGGAGTATTTTGACCGTCTGCCGGGCGTCAAAAACTACGTTGAGGAGACAACCGCACTGGCACACCGTCAAAAATATGTCAGTACGCTCATGGGACGGCGGCGTTATCTGCCGGAACTCGACAGCGGCAACCACAATCTGCGCCAATTCGGGGAGCGGGCGGCAGTCAATATGCCCATTCAAGGCACGGCGGCGGACATCATGAAATTGGCGATGCGGATCGTCTACGATTATTTGCGGAACGAGTGCGAAGGCGGCTGTACTCTGCTCTTGCAGGTTCACGATGAGTTGCTGTTTGAGGTGGACGCCGACGCCCTGCCGCAGATTGTCGCGCCAATCCGGGAGAAGATGGAGACGGCGTTTCCGATTGACGTGCCGCTCAAAGCCGACGCCAAAGCGGGCGCGAACTGGTCAGAGATGCAGACAGTATAGGGGAATGAATAACTCACCTCTCGCAGGAGTCGGGTACAAGAACGTACCCGACTCAAAAACAGTCGTCCTGCGGACGAAATT
>CAZPZP010000652.1:0-2973 GCA_964591025.1 uncultured Chthonomonadaceae bacterium | reverse complement strand
ACGTTCTTGTACCCGTACGTGCCTTCATTTTGATTCGCACCGCGTCGTAAAAATACCTACCTACTTCTGTGTCGCACCGCAGGAGTTATACGCTCAAGAAGCAAAATAACAACCGAACATCTGGGCTATTGGGAAAATGGGGGTATAATTTTGCCTCCTGAACACCGAAGAGATTCTTATCCGACGACAAACGGAGAATGGCGGGGAGTGATGAAGCGACTCCACCTGAGCGAATTGAATGATCAGGAATGGCTTCCGGCGAGCATTCGCGACGCCATGACCGATTATCTGCAATATGCGATCCGAGTCGGGCGTCCCTACGCGCTCATTTTGCCGCGTCTTCAATACGCGCTTCAGCAGACACAATCGCGTCAGATCATCGATCTCTGTTCGGGCGGGGGCGGTCCATAGGCTTCTATGGTTCCGCAAGGCACGGAACCCATTGCCATTCGACTGACAGACAAATATCCGAATGCAGAGGCATTTCGGCAGTTGGAAGCCACCGCGCCAACGCAGTTGAGTTTCTATGCAGAGCCTGTGGACGCCACTTCTGTTCCGGCGGAACTGCGCGGTTTTCGCACACTGTTTTCGTCGTTTCATCATTTTGCGCCGGAGCAAGCACGGGCTTTGCTCCAAGATGCAGTGAATAAAGGTGAAGGCATCGGCATATTCGAGGCGACACATCGATCTGTTCCTGCGTTGATTGTGATGCTGTTGGTTCCGCTGATGGTGCTGATTTTTACGCCGTTTATCCGTCCATTTCGGCTTTCGCGCTTGTTGTGGACGTATGTGATTCCGGCGGTTCCGTTGTTTGTGCTGTTCGATGGCATCGTATCGTGTCTGCGAACGTATACGCCAACAGAGCTGCGGGCTTTAGTGGCGGGATTATCTCCTGCGGCGAACGAGTACTGCTGGGAAATCGGCGAAGAGAAGCCCAAGCGCGGCGGGCTTCCTGTGACTTATTTGATCGGCTATCCTAAGCCAAAAACGCCGATACTTGCAACGTAAAATTGTTCTTTTGTGATTGTTGTTTCGACTGCGAAAGCGACACCCGATTCGCCCTGTTCTTGAAGGCGAATCTGTTGGGGTTCTGCCCATGCAAAATTTCGTGCGTCTCCTGCGTGAGCTGCGTTCCTATTGGCGCGTTCAGCTCTTCATTCTCCTCCTCACCCTGCTCACCGCGACCTTGGGAATGGTCATGCCTCAAGTGATCCGCTATCTCACGGATCATTTGATTGCGGGCGGGATTAAAAACGTCAATCTTCAGGGTGTGTTTTGGGTCGTCGTCGTCGTTGCGACTCTCAGCGCGTTCTTCGGGTATTGGCTCTCCGTCAGTTTGACCTATCTGGGACAACGCTTCAAATCGGATATGCGCCGCAAACTCTACGCCCATATGCAGAGCCTTTCGCTCGGCTTCTTCGAGAAAAGTCAGACGGGCAAACTGATGTCCTATATCACCAACGACGTTTCGGCACTGGATCAGTTGATCAGCGGCAGTTTCGCGACGGTGATTCAGGATATGGCGACGCTCACCGGCGTTGTCGGCTATCTCTTCTTCGTCAACTGGAAACTCGCCCTGATTTCGCTCATCGTGTATCCGATTTATATCCTCAATTATCTCGCGTTTATCGGCAGGATCAAGAGCCGCCACAAAGAGATGCGAGAAGTGCGCGATATGATGTACGGCGACTTGCAAGAAAAACTTTCCGGCGTGCAGGTAGTCAAATCGTATGCCAAAGAACGCTACGAGGTGCGGCAGTTTGTAGGTGAGACGCGCAGCATTCTGGGCTTGAATGTCAAAATCGGCGCAATGAGTACCGCCCTGTGGACAATCGCAGAATTTATCGGGGCGTTAGGAACGGCACTGCTGTTGTGGTTCGGAGGGCGCGAAGTAATCAGGGGGACAATGACGCCCGGCGAGTTGATGGCGTTCTATGGCTATATCAGCGGATACCTTTATGCTCCCACGCTACGCCTGATCCAGATCAACGATCAGTTGGCGCGGGCAAATGCGGCGTTGTGGCGCATTTTCCGCACGCTCGATATGCCGCCCAATGTGCAGGACAAGCCGGACGCGCTGGCAATTCCGCTGATCCGGGGCGATGTCCATTTCGATCATGTTTGGTTCGAGTATGAGGCGGGGCAACCTGTCATCAAGGGCGTCAATTTAGAGGTCAAGGCGGGCGAGATGATCGCGTTTGTGGGGCAGTCGGGCAGCGGCAAAACTACCATGGTGAATCTGCTTCAACGCAGTTACGACGTAAAAGAGGGGCGCATTCTGGTAGACGGCTATGATGTGCGCGACATTCAACTCAAATCGTTGCGTCAGCAGGTGGGAGTCGTCATTCAAGAGACCATTCTGTTCAATACGACGATTCGAGAGAATATTCGGTATGGCAAATTGGACGCGACGGATGAACAAGTCGAGGATGCCGCACGCGCCGCCAATATCGCCCATGTGATTGAAGCACTGCCGCGAGGCTACGACACCAAAATCGGCGAGGACGGCATCAAACTTTCGGGCGGCGAAAAGCAGCGAATCGCCATTGCCCGCGCCCTTCTCTCCGACCCGAAAATTCTTATTTTGGACGAAGCAACGTCCTCGCTCGACAGTGAAACCGAAGCGTTGATACAGGAAGCGTTGGATCGTCTGCTCGTCGGGCGCACGTCGTTTGTAGTCGCGCACCGGCTCTCAACGATTGTCAAAGCGGATAAAATCGTCGTCATGGAGAAAGGCGAAATTATGGAGGTGGGCAGTCATGCCGAACTGCTGGCGAGTGACGGACTATATGCGGCTCTCTATCATCAGCAGTTCCATACGGCTCTCGAAGGTCACGCTGGCTCGACCCCGCAGATTGCCGCCGCCTAACTTCCAAAGGAGCGCACCATGAATCCTTTTCCCGGAATAGACCCGTATCTTGAAACGCCGCAGTATTGGCGTGCCGTTCATAATAGCCTGATTTACTACTTATA
>CAZPZP010000651.1:2575-2977 GCA_964591025.1 uncultured Chthonomonadaceae bacterium | reverse complement strand
AGCAGATCGTTGACTTCGTGATAGCCAATCGTCGAGAGTTTGCCGCCGCTTTGCCCCATCGCTCGAAAATCGAACAACAGCACATGAAAGCCCGCCTCATATAAAAGACGCGCCCACGGCAGAACTTCCGCACGGTTGGCAGGATACCCATGACACAAAATCACGGCTCCTTTTGCCTGTTCTGCCGCCAGAAACCAACCAGAAAGCCGCACGCCGTCCCGCGACTCAAATTCGACCTCTTCAACAAGCAGATCGCCATCGTTATCAGGCAAGCGCACTTTGCGGCGCGGTGGATGAGTCGCCAGATAGGTATAGGCGAGGGTTCCGAGCGCGAATCCGGCTCCAACAAGCAACGCCCCAACGCCCCATTTGAGCGGCGAACGCGAACCATTTGCTCTGTTC
>CAZPZP010000651.1:0-2565 GCA_964591025.1 uncultured Chthonomonadaceae bacterium | reverse complement strand
GACTATACTCCCTTGCGGGTCATTGGAGCGTTGGGTGATTAGGTCATTAAAAACCACATCATCCTATTCCCTAATATCCCAATCGCCTACCGACCCACTGACCCAAAATCCCAATGACCCAATTATCCAACAACCTAATTCCCGCCTCCAAAGGGTGGGAAACAGAACTGACGACGGAACGCGCCAAAACCACGGTGCGCTGGTTTGCCATACCGATTCTTTTTGCGGTTTCGGTGTGGATGCGCCGCAGTGACCCCGCGATCAAGGCGAGTTTCACCGAAACGGTGTTGTGGATCAGCCTCGCCGTTGCCGTCATCTTCACGGGTATCGAATCGGCGTATCTCTGGAAGCCGGGACGCACGCAAATTCATCCCGCCGTCAAGTATCTCACGGTGACGGGCGATATGTTCATTATCTCCTGTTTGATTTACTATACGGGATGGGCGCAAAGTCCGTTCTTCTTCGTCTATTTTGTGTTTCTTATCTCGAACTGTCTGCGTTATGGCTTGCTGATGAGCGTATTTGTGGCGGCTGTCTTCAACGTGATGTATGTGGTGACGCTTGGATTGGCTCCAATAGGCGCGGTCAAGGCGTCGGTTTTGGGCGGCGAAGGCTTGAAAATTCTCTCGTTTTGGGCAGTGGCGTTGTATGGCGGAGCAATCTCGGCACGACTGCGGCGACAGGCTAATCAACTCAGGGTTTATGAGGAAACTCTGCTCGAATTGCGGGCGCAACTACGTGAAAAGGAATCAACGCCATGAGTGAGCCTGAACTACCAAAGCCCGAACCGCCGCATCTTATTCCGCTCAAACTGCGCGGCAACGTCGTCTTGAAATCACTCGTTGGGATCGGCGTTGCGGCTCTCGGCTTGTTCCTGCTGACCGGCTTCTCGCCCAGCGTCTGGCTGTTCCTGCTGTATCCGCCGCTTATCCTGCTTCTGCTGTTTTCGCTCGGAACCCTTGCGCTGCATCTTCTCCGCCGCTATTCGCGCTAAAAGCCCTTTGCTCTGCGGCAGCTTTGCGTAGGCGAGTTCGACACAGCGATTCATCTCGTTCTCAAGGGTGAGGCGTGCCGTTTCGAGCGTCTCATCATCGGCTTTGGCGTCAATGTGCATCGGTTCGCCGACCACGATCACGGCATGGGAAAACGGGAACGGTATCTCGAATTTGTCCCATTGATCCAACTGTATACCCTGCGAAATCGCCGCGCCAATCGGAATGAGAACCACATTTGCCTTTTTTGCCAGAAATCCCGGTCCTGCCTTTGCCTGATAAATCGGACCTTCGGGACCGTCTGCCGCTATCACCGAACCTGTGCCGCTCCGCAAAGTGTCTATAAACTGCATGACACCCCGCGACTCGCTTTTGAACTGCGACGCATCAAGGACTTTGTAGCCGAGTTTGGCGATGAAGTTCAGTGTCCACAATCGAAACAGTTTCAGCAGTGCCGAATAATTGGGGTCGCGAGTGTGGGACGCATACAAGCACAAATGCTCCTGCCGGAACACGGTTATCGGCATCAATCCCTGACCATGCCACAAAACGAGCAGCACATTTTTGCCATGCTTCTGTATCTCCCGATACTTCTCCAAGCCGTAAATCCGCACATCAATCGAACTGTCGAAGAACAAAAACGCCGCCAGCACGATCTGCGACAACAGCCGCGACACGGCGTATAGCACCCAATCCACCGGACGCCACGCATACCGCAGCGATTGCGTTGCAAAATTCTCGATGGGTTGGGGGATAGTTTCGGCGGTTATGGGCATGGGAGAGATTCAGATCGGGCGAAACAGGCGGCGCATAGAAAGCGAAAAGCCGGGTAAAAGTCTTTCTTCCGTAAGTGTATCTTCGATGGTCAGTGTATGCGGGAGTTCGCCAGTGCGGTGAATTGTCAGCGTTTGCGTAGCGGGTTCCACTGCCCACACCACCTTCACGCCACTGTGCAGCCACTGTGAAATTTTCAGCGCGAACGCGGTGCGCTTATCGCCGGGTGAACGTGTTTCAACTACCAGATCGGGAGCCATGCGGAGATACCCTTTCGGCGGAATGCTGGTCAGCCGCGCTTTGGAGATGAACGCAAAATCAGGTCCCATTGTCGTATCGGGATTGCCTTCGATGGTGAAGCGGGTTTCCGCCGCAAAACACGCACCAAGTTCATTTTCTTCAATGAAGTAACCTGCATGGATAGTGAGAGTAGCGGTTTTGAATCCATGTTCGGCACTGTTGTTGGGCATCAGGCAAAGTTCTCCCCGAATGAGTTCATAGCGGGCATCGGAAGGCAGACACTCTAAATCTTCGGCGGTATACAGTTTTCGACCCGGAGCGGCGAGCAGTGTGCGATCTTCTAATAAGTTCATGGTCAAATCTCCCATATTGAAAAAAGAGAGAATACAGTCGTGTATCCTTGCTCATTATACACCGGAATTGTGGCGGTTTGCTTATGAGTCGCCCTTTGTTAAGTACCAAAGCAAAAGTAATGGGGTATTTTTCCGCACTTCCAGAGGTCGAACCCCTATGTGTCAGAATAGAGTGAGACAAAAATCCGCACTCAAAAGAGTGTAGA
>CAZPZP010000650.1:0-2978 GCA_964591025.1 uncultured Chthonomonadaceae bacterium | reverse complement strand
GTCTGTTTTTGAGTCGGGTACGTTCTTGTACCCGACTTACGCAAGAGGTCTATTGAAGCAAACCAATATCAGGCGAACGGCATTGCCTTTACGGGTGTGATTTATGCTCGCCAAAACGTGCTGACAGTTGGGCAATGCATCGCTGATCTGGAGTTTATGGCTTTGGCGGGCGAACCCGCCGACTTTGCGAATCAAGTGCGTTATTTGCCCTTGTAAAACGGACGAAAACGAGAAACGACCCATAATGCATCTCCTTACTCCCGATCACGAAGCGGCATTGCGCGACCCGCTGACTTGGCGCGATAACCCGTTTGTTCGCCGCGAAGCACAGCGCGACCGCAAACGCAAACAACCCTATAAACAACTGGTGTGGATGTGCATCACCCTTCTCATTTTGTGCGGACTCGCTTATTGGGGATTGTGGCAGATTATTTTGTCGGCAGAGGGCGTCCCGTGGTTTCTTGGCGGCGATCTCGGCACTGCCATTTGCGCTCTGATCGCGGGTGTTCATGTGTATTTTGTCATGGGCGCGTCCACCAAACATACCCTCGCTCTCTTCACGCAGGAAGCCGCCCGCCAAACGCTTTCCCATCTGCTCCTGCTGCCGATCACGCCATTTCAATTCTTGCTTCAGGCGATGGTCTATCCATGGCTTGTGGCGATGCGAACCGGCATATTGCTGCTTCCGGTCTATGTATTGTGCGTGGGATTGGGCGGAGTCAGTTGGGGCGACCTGCTGATGTTGTATGTCGTGTTCGGGATTGTGGCGATTTCAATCCCTCTGTGGCGGCGTCCCGCGCTGAGTGATGCCGTTGCCAGTGGACAGGTCAGCCCGCAGCCTCAGCAGAATAATACGGGCATGATGGGTGCGACTGCCGGAACGCAAAACCCGAACGCCACCGCCGCTACCGGGCAAGCCAACAGCGGCGCACAGGGCGGCTGGTCAATGCTGCTGTTTATCCCGATGATCATCAGTTTTATCGGGGCGATGAGTTCAGGTCGCGGCATGGCGGGGTGGTATACAGACCTCAAAGAGTATATCCCGGAGTCGGTTCTGGTGCTGTTGCCCTCTTCGATGCTGTCTTGGCCTCTCCTGCTTGCGCGTGCCTTTGTGTCGCCGTTCGATTGGTACGGCTCTGGGATCATTCCGCTTCCATTCGTCTTGTTTTCCATACTTGCCGGGCGTTATCTGCAATTGGTACGCACGGCAGAATACCTCCAAGTCGGAACCTATCGCGACTTGGCACTGCTCTCGACGTACCTGCCGCGCCGCAAATGGGAGACGATTTTTCGTGTCGTCAATCTCTTCATCCTCATCGGCTATTTGTGGAAATGGCTGGTATGGCGCGGCGGGCTGTCGTGGATCGCGGGCAGTTCGACTTCGGGGCTTGAAGGCTTTTTGTTCGTTCTGCTGCTTGTCGGTATCGGGCAGATGCTCTGGCGTGCGGGGATGGTCGGGCGATGGCTCAACGCGGTCAAAGTCCCGGAGAACGCAACTGTCTTGAGCAAGATGTCTTTTGGCTCGACCCTGCGTTTTCTGGTGTTTCCGGTGGCGCAAGTGCTGCTGTTGTTTGCCCTCTGCTGCCTTGTCGGGCATACGTCTCCCTTCTCGGCAAGTGTGTTCGCGTTGGGTGGCAAAATGCTGGCGATTGGGTTTGCGGGGGCGTTGCTCGGCATCGGTTCGACGCGGATTTTCGGTATCTTCGCTTACTTGGGTTTGGGCATCATTCCGCTCGCGGGATATGATTACACCTACCGATTTTTGCTCTATCTCAGCCCGACCTATAATCTCTTGTCCCTGAGCAAAATCGTCCTGAGTTCAGTTGTCAAAAGCACAAACGCCCCGTTTTTCTGGCTGCACAGCGTTCTGGCGATGCTCGTGCCGGGATTGATTTTGACAGGTTTAGGTCTGGCGATATTGCAATGGAAACGCAAAAAGATTGTTGTGCCTGAGGACATACTGCGCCTCGACCCGACACGCTACGGAATGGAAATCTGGCTGGACGCGACAACCGTTACGGCGACGACGAACGCCAAAACCGAGTCGCCGGTGGCGCGGCGTTTAGTGGAGTTTGTACAAAAGATATGGGATAATGCCGTCGGTATCAAAGAATTGCGGGTCGGGTGGCGCGGCAAGTTTGCGGCTCGCAGTCTGCAAGGAACATTCCTCACCTACGCGGTCATCACAGGCGTTGGATTGTTTGCCGTTCCTATTTTGCCGCAAGCCATTAGGGGCGGGATTGCCGAGTTCACGATGGGGATGTTTGCCAATCCGACAGCGAAACTTCTCGCGGCAATTATCGGCTACTGGTATATCCCGATGTTCTTTTCGTGCGCGGCGGCGGGGTTGTCGCTGCTTTTGGCATATTCGGGCGAGCGCGACAAATCTACGCTCGGCTTTCTCCTCATAACCCCGATGCGCCCGACCTCGATTGTTGTCGGCAAATTGTTCGGATTGCTGGGCGGAGCGGGATCAAACGCGATTTTGTTCTCCATCTGGATACTGTTCCTCTCTCTCATCCTGTCCTCGATTTCGGGACAGCCATCTCCCCTCATCGCTTGGGCGGCAGTCACGGGAACCTGTGCCATTGTCGCCCTCTCGTTGGGCTTGCTCTCGCTTTCGATTGCGAGTATCTTCTGGAAGGCGGTGCGCCCTGCCATGTTCGGGTGGCTGTGGGTAATCGGCATTCAAGCCATGATACAGAGCGGCAATTTGCTCCGTTGGATTTTTGGCTCGATGCGCGGCTATGCTGCAATGGATACGGCAAGTTGGGCGATTTTGATTGGCGTCTATCTTGGCATTCTGCTGCTTCTCTTCGGCACGAGCGTTTGGGGCATCAAGCGGATGCGAAAAGGCGATATTGCCTTCGCCTCCAAACGCGATAACTGATCGATTCTGTTTGTTTGCCGGAGGTTTTAAACCCCCGTCAGGAAAAAACAAGCGTCTTTCAGACGCACCCATCCGTGTATGGACTCCC
>CAZPZP010000649.1:1196-2980 GCA_964591025.1 uncultured Chthonomonadaceae bacterium | reverse complement strand
GATAAGGGAGCAGTCTCCCCACATACGAGTGCATCTGATTGTTGCCCGCCCCGATGAGTAGATTGTTCTTTGGCGCGTAATAGGGACCTTCCCACTTGTCCGCGCACACGTAGAACGTCCCCGTGACAGCGCGGCGACTCTCCGTATCGAGACGCACGCCCCAATTCGAGCCTGTGCTGAAAACGACCCAATACTTGCCCCCAAAACTCCAAATCTCCGGGACTTCCATAGACGAATACTTCCCTGTATGTGCGAGCGGCGGCATGGTTACCCAATGATCCAAGCCCATCAATTTGCACCGCGCCAGACACGCCCGACCTGCCGCCGCGCCCTCGTTGACACGCGCACTGCATACCGCCTCCCACTCGCCTTGCGGGTTCCGCGTAACGAAGGCATCGCGCCACGCCGGAGAGACCGCAACCCTTCGCGTATCCTCTTCATACGGAGGCGTTGTTTGCCGCGACCAATACGGGGTTTTCGGCGTCAACTTCTCCCACGTAATCAAGTCTCGGCTCGTAAACAGTCCACTCGCCTCATTGACCGACAACGCGCCCGTATACGTCATATAGTAACGCCCGTCGTCATGCTTGAAGACCATGCCCGTCCCGCAACCGCCCGCATCCCACGTTCCGGGTTCGCCGCGCAGAATGATCTCCGGCAGGTCTGTCCAGTGCAGCCAATCCCGACTGACGGCGTGTCCGACGTAGCCCCACGCGCCTCCGGGCTTGTTCGCCAGATAAAACAGATGAATGTCGTCGTTTTCGGCAAGATAGACCCACGTATCCCACAATTGCAACTGCGTTTGGTCAGGAATGAAGTTCATTTGATGCGTTCTCCTTTGCCGCCTATTATCTGATTTTCATCTTGAGATGTCAAGGGGCGAAATTTGGGTTTACGAGAGCGTACAAAGCAGGGTATGATAGCAAAATACCGATTAATGTTTTTGTCTTGCCCAAGTTTGCGGCAGAAACCGAAGTGACTTATGTATTCCGGTTCCGTTCCATTCACCATTACGCGCTCCGAGCTGCGGAGTAAAGGCTCTGTCCGCCGCAAACGGATCGCCGTCGGGACTGTCTCGGCATTCACGGCGATTTTTCTCTTGCTCTGGTATATCGGCGTGTTCGGCGGCAATGTTCGCACTGTTGATGAAGGGCAGGTTTATCGCAGCGCACAAATCACGGGTTCCCATCTCGAAACCGTTCTCGACGGCAAAAAGATCAAAACCGTGATCAACCTGCGCGGCGAGTCGTCCGATACGGAGTGGTATCGCTCGGAACTCGCCTCCTGCAATACCCGCAACATAGACCATATCGACATTTCCCTGAGTGCGGTGCGACTGCCGCCGCCCGAAGAACTCAAAAAGATATTTACGGCGTTCGATACGGCGCGGTATCCGTTGCTGCTCCATTGTCGCGGCGGCGCGGATCGTTCCGGCTTGACCAGTGTCATCTACAAGCACGTCTACGACAAAATGCCCTTGGATCAGGCGATAGCGTCTCAACTGACATGGCGATACGGGCATATTTGGTTCGGACAGGCGCACGCCATGAGCGATTTTTTTGCGCTGTACCAGAAAGACAAAAGCGGTTTGGGCTTGCGCGACTGGATCACGAGGAAATATCCTGCCGTCTATGTTGCACAACCCGCTTCAATGAAGGGCGACGCGCCCGATGTCGCCCCGAAGAAACAGGCGTTAGGTCGTTAGGTGATTGGGTTCGGGTACAAAAACGTACCCGAACAATAATCAAACTCCCAATGACCCAACGACCCAATAACCCAACGAC
>CAZPZP010000649.1:0-1096 GCA_964591025.1 uncultured Chthonomonadaceae bacterium | reverse complement strand
GTACCCGAACAATAATCAAACTCCCAATGACCCAACGACCCAATAACCCAACGACCCAACAACCCACCCGGCGCGGAATCCCTGCCGAAATCGGGATCGCCGTTGTGTTGGCTCTGATTTTCGCGTATTTCGCGTTTCGTGTCCCGATGTTCTCCGATCAAGACAATCTGCGCCTTTTGGTCAAGCAAGCGGCACAATTGGCAGTTGTTGCTGCGGGCATGACGCTGGTCATTGCAACAGGCGGCATAGATATTTCTGTCGGCTCATTGGTCGGGTTATGTTCGATGGTCTTGGGAGCGTTGGCGACACAGGCGGGCATACCGCTTCCCCTCGCGATAATGGGTGCAGTTGCGGCGGGAGCGGCGTGCGGATTATTCAACGGCTTGCTGATCACGCTCGCGAATTTGCCTCCAATTATCGTCACGCTGGCGATGTTTGCGGCGGCACGGGCGGGGGCGACTCTGTTCAACAACGGCGGCTCAATCTCCGATCTGCCTCCCGCGCTCAACGACATTTTTGACCGCACCAACATTCTCGGCTTTCCGCTCTTGTTTTGGGTTGGGTTCGGGGCGTTGGCAGTCTGCGGTCTGCTGCTGCGGAAAACGACGTTCGGACGGCAACTGTTATCACTCGGTGGCAATCGCACGACGACGCGCCTTTCCGGTGTACCGATTCGGCGCATTGAAATTTTGGTTTATACGCTCAGCGGAGCGTTAGCGGGATTTGCGGCGGTTCTCAATACGGCACAAAAGGCAACCGCCACACCCGACGCCGGCTTGTATCTCGAACTGACCGCCATCACCGCCGTTGTCTTGGGCGGCACTGTCATTACAGGCGGACACGCGACGGTTTTGGGGACGGGTTTGGGCGTCCTCACCATTGGAACCCTGATCAGCGGGATTCGTATGTTGGGGCAAGAGGACAGACTCGCATGGTTCCTCGTCGGCTTGGCACTACTCCTCGCCGTCGAAGTCCAGAAAACCCGGAATGCAAAGGGAACAGGGAACAGATGACAGGACACTTTCCAGCATACAAGAGACCTCTTGCAGAAGTCGGGTACAAGAACGTACCCGACTCAAAAACAGCCGTCCTACGG
>CAZPZP010000648.1:0-2986 GCA_964591025.1 uncultured Chthonomonadaceae bacterium | reverse complement strand
TTTCAGTACCCGACAATGCGATGGAACGGTTTAATCATTGAAAGTCCCTAAGTGCGCTGGCATCCCATAAAAGACAAGGCATAGATTACTCCTCGGACTCTGCCTCATGCTGGCAGATAATATCGCGAGAGAATGCGTTTTCTTCAGAACGTACTCCTTGTGCAAGCATCATCTGTTGTACTTGAGCGGCAGTTGCTTGCGGATTAAAAGCGATTCCTGCATCTGCATTGATTTGCCGTGCCAGCGCGATCATTTTTTGCCGATGTTCATCCTGTGGTTTCGCTGTCTGAGCATTCATTTTAATTCACCTCGCCTCTCAATGACTGCCGTCATTATACCTTGAGTTTCTTCCATGTGCCGGCACGGAACAGGAACAAGGTCAGCACACCGCCGACTATCGTTGTCACCGCCATCGAAATCCACGCGCCATGTGTCTGCAAGTTCAGCGTGAACATTAGGAAATACGCCAATGGCATTCGCACGACTACCATGCTGATCAGCGTGATAATGGTTGGGCGGAACGTCTCGCCCGCACCTTGCAACGCCCCGGTCAAGACCATTCCCAAGGCGAGAAACGGCTCACAGAACGCATTGATTCGCAGATAATCGGCACCGAACTTCTGCACCAGCGGATCGGAGGTGAAGATTCGGGAAATCGGATCGGCGAACACATAGAAAATAACCGCCATGACGCACATTACACCCATTGCTTGGATTGTCGCCGCCCATCCGCTTTGTTCTGCACGCTCCGGTCTTTTCGCGCCCAAGTTCTGCCCGACCAACGCCGATGCCGCGACGCTGTAACCGAAGCCGGGCATAAAGGCAATCGCCTCCGAGCGAATCCCGATCTGCAACGCCGCCACTGCCGCCGCACCGTCCGCCGTGTTCGCCAACATTCGAGTAAATACCATCATCGAAGCGGTGCGTACCACCGCCTGAATGGACGCCGGAATACCGATTCGCAAAATACGAACAAACCACTCGCGACGCGGAACGAGTGCCGCAAATGAAAATGCTGCCCTGAGCGGCGAGCGTGAATACATCAGGAACGCACTGAGAAGCATACTCACCAAGAGCGACGATGCCAGCGCGATTCCCGCCCCTTGTACGCCCAACGCCGGAAACCCGAAGTTGCCTTGAATCAGCAGGAAATTCAGGGAGATATGCACCGTCACCGTGACAATCATAATATAAAGCGGTGTGCGCGTATCGCCCAACCCGCGAAACGCCGACTGAAGCACCATACCCACGAACATCGGCACAGACGCCAGCAGTGCCATTCCCAAAAACTGCCCGCACAGTCTGACGGCTTCGGGGCTTGCTTCCGCATTCAGCATCCATCCTGCCAGTATGTTCCGCGCCAGATACATGGGTATCCCGAACGCCAATCCCAAAATCAGGCTCAATGTCAGCGACTGCGCGGTTGCGTGTACGGCGTCTTCGCTTCGTTCGGCTCCGGTGAAGCGGGCAACGAGAGCGGTCGTACCGACGGAAACGCCCATCGCCAGCGATACCAGCAGGAACACCACGCCCCCCGCGCTGCCTGTCGCCGCCAACGCCTGCTTGCCTTCGGGAAGATGCCCGACAAAGAAAATATCGAGCAGACTGTTGACCGTTTGGAGCAGCATTGTTGTCACCGAGGGCCACGCCAAATGCCACACAGTTTGGTGCAATTCCGGCGAAAAGAGCGAAGGGCGAGGTTCGGTTTCGGGAGTTATCGGAGATTTGAGTAGAAAATTGCGAGGGGTTTCCTTATCATCGTTGAGAGTCGGTACAGGCATAACATTCCTTATTTCTTACATGGGTTCGGTAGCCAATTTTCCAACGGACTAAACTCCGTCGCTGAGAACCTTCGGCGCAGTGTCCTGCGGACACGATTCTCATTGAAGAGGGATCGTGTGCGAAGCACACTTGGCGGAACGTCATCGAGCGACGGAGTTTAGTCCGTTGTGCGTTTTCATTGGCACGTTTTCGTTATTTCGCGTCTTGGGTGGCTTTGCAGGTACGAAGCCAGACATTGTTCGTCGGATTGTCGTAACCCTTCCACTCATAGGGGTCATCGCCGACAACCTGAATGACATTACGCCGGTCTGCACTCGCCATCGTTTCGCCCTCTTTGAGACTCCACGGCAACAGCGACCACGAATTCATATAGTGGTTGACCAAGACCCGGCGATAAATGTTGCTCCGATTTTTCATTGAGCGGTGAAGGAGATAGCCATTGAAAAACACCATTGTTCCTGCTTTGACCTCGACAGGAATCTGTTCCGACTCATCGAAACCATACGACTCCGGCGCAAAATCGAACTCATCGGCGTTATTGTGCGCGTGCTGCGGATACAAATAGCCGTTGCGGTGCGAACCCGGAACCACCCACAAACAGCCGTTTTTAATCGTCGCATCGTCAATGGCAATCCATGCGCCAATGAGCGAGCGATCACGAGTCGGGATATAAATCTCGTCCTGATGCCACGCCTGACCTTGGAATTGCGGCGGCTTGACGAACGTCATAGACTGCATACACTTCACGCGCCCATCCCAAAACGGCAGATGCGCGGCGGTAATTTTGCCGAGAATGGCGCAGATTTTGGCGTGCCGAATGTACTTTTCCATGACAGGGCTAACATAATGTGGCTGATGAATGCAGAGAATGCGCTGGAGAACCTCGTCGTCGGTGAGTTCGTCCGGCATAGGCGGGATGCCTTCGCCCGGATATTTGCCGCGTGACAGCGTGATCAAGTCGGCTTTGAGTTCTTCTAATTCGTCGGGCGTGATGACGCCGGGAACGACGAGATAACCCTGTTCGACAAAAAACCGGACATCGTTCTCACCGATCAATTCGGCTTCGGGCAGTGTGGCGGTTGGCATGAAAAATCGGCTCCTTCGTGGTTCAAGTTTCCCTATTAGACCTCTTGCAAGAGTCCAGCAGAATAAATTCTTCAGACGGGGGCGTTCCGCCGTGCCGTGCTTCGCACTCTCAAGGAGC
>CAZPZP010000647.1:0-2990 GCA_964591025.1 uncultured Chthonomonadaceae bacterium | reverse complement strand
CTGAAAGACGCTTGTTTTTTCCAGACGGGGGTTTAAAACCTCCGGTGCGAGAGGTTACTTATGCAGCCAGCGTCCAACGACGCAAGAGAGACCATGCGGTTGTGTCGCAAAACCCAGTTTGGCATAAAAAGGAAGATTCTCGTCATCGGCTTGGAGATAGATGTGCTGACCGGAGAGTTCCCTTTTGAGCAGGGCGATCATCTGACGGGCGATACCGCGTTTGCGATACGCACTGTGCGTCCACACATCCACCAGATAAGCGTTACAGACACCATCGGAAAGCACACGCGCCTTGCCGATGACGCGCCCCTCTGCCCATGCGAAACAGACCGCATCACTGTTGGCGAACGACTGATGCAACTGTTCCGGTGTGCGCCCATTGTCGAAATCGTCCGCGTGGAGAGCGTCCTTGAGTTCGTCCCAATTTACGCCGTCGAGGGTGCGGGTATAAGAAATTTCTGTCTGCATCTCAATCCTCCAAATCCACTTCACGCGTGACGATATTGGCTACGATAATTCGGGTACACGAGTTGATCATTGTTCTCTCTCCTTGCCTCTTTCTCCTTCTTGGCTCAGCACGAAGCAGAATTCCGTGATATACTAAAAACGAACGCTGTCTCGTTTTGATTTTATGGAAACGAAGGAGAATACAATGAGTTCTACTCTTAGCACACGAACAAAAGTTTTGCCCGGTAAACGTATCGAATTTGTCATGCCGGAACTGGAAGAAGGCGCAGATGTGGAGGTTCATGTCACGCCACAAGCAGCAAACGGTTCGGACACAACACAACCGCGTCAATTCCGCGATGTTGTGGAGTTTATCGACTCGCTGCCACCGTCCAATCTCACAATGGAAGATTGGGAGCGCATCGAGCGCGAATTCCACGAGGAGCGTAACGCATGGGGCGACTAATCTTTCCGCCATCGGGAACAATTTATCTGGACGCGCAAATTCCCATCTATACGACAAACAAGCATCCTATTTACGCTCCACTGCTCAGACCTTTGTGGGAAGCGGTAAAGGCAAGAACAATTGAGGTGGTCAGCAGTGAATTGACGTTGATGGAGACAATCATCACGCCGATAAGGAATAACGATCTGATGGCGCAAAATAAGCGAGAAGCCTTATGGCAGCAAGCCAATACCTGCTTGCTCCCTATCACCGAAGACATTTTGCGTGAGGCGGCACGACTTCGTGCCACCATTCCCGGCTTGAAGACTCCCGATGCCATACACGCGGCAACAGCATTGCGATATGGATGCGCCCTGTTTGTCAGCAACGACACCGGCTTTCGGCGTGTCCCAAACTTGCCCCTCACTCTCCTCGACGACGCAATCGCTGCCCCGTAGTTCTTCTCTGTAGCCAACGCAGCATATAATAGTGTTTACAAGTCTAAAGCGTGCTGTCTGCCTTTGTCCGAATGGCGAGAAAGCGCGGTTTCGAGGGTTCCACGCAACAGAACTTGGGGGCGCGAAAAAGCGTAGTTCGGCAGGTTTTCGAGCGGTTCCCAACGGAACGCGGCACAGCCGACGGACGCGGGAATTTGGCTTTGAGGCTCCAGCTCGGCGAGAAAACCCGACAGCGTGATCCGATGATGGGTGACGACGTGCTTGATTTTGCCGATTCGCTTGCCGACGCGAACTATTACTCCTACAATCTCACGGGCAGCGCGTTCGGCTCCCTCTTCCGGCGTTTCGGCACTCTCGCACACAACACGCGGAAACTCCCATAACCCGCCCCAAAGCCCATGCGCCGGACGCTGAACAATGAGATACGCGCCCTCTCTATCTCGTATGATGACGGCACTATGCGAAACAGAGATCAATGATTTTCCGGGCGGAAATTCAGGCAGTCGGTTCGGTTCGGGGCTGTTTCCTGCCACACAATCTGCCAAAAGCGGACACTGTTCACAGCGCGGGTCGGACGGGTTGCAAATCAAAGCCCCAAGTTCCATCAAGCCCTGATTGAAGTCGCCGGGACTCTCCGAAGCCTCCACCAATTTCGTTGCCAAATGCCATAATGCCGCCTGATTTGCTGCTGATTTTGGGTCGCCGGTCAAGCCGAAAAGCCGCGACAACACCCGAATCACATTGGCGTCTACCAGCGGACGCGGAAGATTGTAGGCGATGGAGAGAATCGCCCCGGCAGTATAGCGTCCGATGCCGGGCAGGGTTTCGATAATGTTCGGTGCGTCGGGAATTTTGCCCTCAAAATCGCGGGCGACGATCTGCGCGGCACGGTGCAAATTGCGGGCGCGGGCATAATATCCCAGACCTGCCCAATACTTCAAGACTTCGTCGAGCGGTGCGTCTGCCAGCGATTCGAGTGTCGGAAACTGCGCCATAAATCGCCGATAAAACGGAATGACTGCGGCAACCGTTGTCTGCTGTAGCATGATCTCCGAAATCCATACGCCATACGGATCGGCTCCGCGCCACGGCAGTTCGCGCTTATGCTCCCGAAACCACGCCGTCAGAGTATGTGCCATCCGCTTGGCTTTGTCCAGTTCGACTTCGGGAAGTGCAGACGTTTGTACTTGCATCACACTCTCATTATAGCACAGGCGTTCCGCCCTTGACGCCGCCCGGTTTGTCTGCTATGATGACACAGAGTTTTCCTTTCTTTGTTACGGAGACGACCATGAGCCTATTAGAAACACCGCGTCCCTTCCTTGCCGAAGACACCAAATTGTATACCGCCGAAGACTTGGAACAGATGCCTTCAGAGGCACGCTACGAGTTGATTCGCGGAGAACTCTTCCCCATGCCAAATAATAGTGCGGAACATGGATATACAACGATCACTTTATCCATTCTCGTTGGCTCATTCATTATCGCCAACGATCTTGGCAAATGCTTCGCCGCTGAAACACGCTTTATCGTCGAAGAAAATCCCGATACGACGATTGCCCCTGATTTTGCCTTTATTGTCAAGGATAGGGTCAATGCGCTCCCCAAACGCGGCTATCTCAAAATGGCACCTGATTTAG
>CAZPZP010000646.1:0-2991 GCA_964591025.1 uncultured Chthonomonadaceae bacterium | reverse complement strand
TTAGTCGCCCCATGAGAGTGGAAGAATTATTTTATCGTAAGTCCCTTACGGAACATTCTTGGCGCACTCGCCGCAGACATAATCCAACGCGCCGAGCAGTTCCGGCAGATCGCGTGTCACGTACAAATCAGTCTCGAATATCTCATTTGTCAGTGTCAGTTTATAGAATTGCCACGTCTGTCCATTGCTGACAATGCCGAAAACATCAATAGCGTGATTCTCCTGTCGGTTGTTCCACTGACAGGCGACCATCTCCGCAAGACACTGCGCTCGTCCCTGCACAAAATCGTCCCTCTTCGCTTCTGCCACACCAAGCAGGGGCGTGGCAATGTAAGCGCGAGTTGGCGTAATCAGATAGTCCGCTGTTCCGGTCAGTTCGTCTGTTTCTATCCATGCGGCTTTCCAGACTTTCAGTTGAGGATAGTTGGGAACGATCTCGGAAAGGAGTGCGTCAATCAACAGCGTTTTGGACAGTTCCGACATCTGTAGGTCGAATGACTGTAGGCGGCGTAAATCTTCTATCAGGAAGTCGCTCGGCGGACGCGACAGCGTGTTGAGTTGCCAAGGCAGAAACTTCTCCGCCTGAATCAACTGCATGGCGTCTTTCACTGTGAATTCCGAGTACTTGCGTTTCTTCGTCTGACCTTTTCTCACACGAAACTCTCCCTATACAATCTTTTCTACAGAACTGTGTCAATCGGATGCGAAACGGTAGGCATCGGTAAGCGATAATGCGCGGGATTATGCGGCTTCACACCATGCCAATATCTCAGCGAAGCGATATGCCTCCCAAATGCCGAACATTGCCGAGCGCGTAATTCTTGCTCGTGTCGTTGCCGGGCTAGTCAAGCCGCACAGATAGCGGGCGAGTTGGCGCGGATGATTCAGGGCATCGGGATAAGTTTCGCGCAGAACCTGTAACGCCGCAACATCGAGTCCTGCTGGCAAAGGCGGCAATACTATAGAGGGCGTGAGGATTGTCGGCGTTTGAGTGCGGCAATAGGTGCAGTGTCCACAGGGTTCGGTGCGTTTCTCGCCGAAATAGGTGGTCAGGGCGTTGGTCTGGCAGCCTTTGCGCCCGATGAGTTTCAGGACATTGCCAAGCCGTGTGATCTCTTGCTTCTCACGCTTCTCGAACTTTGCCGAAAGCTGCGCGGCAAAGGTTTCGGCGGGCGTTATGGTATCGTGCCATGTAAAGCGGTTACGTACATCGCTCGCTTTGACCTCGACAAGCCCCTTCTCTTCCATCACTCCAACGGCACGAATAATCCGCTTCCGTTCTTCGCCAAGCGTTGCGGCGGCAGTGTCGGGATTGATTCCATACCAAGTCTTGCCCTTTTTCGCGACCCCGAACAGCCGCTCCACGAACTGCCCCGCTTTGCCCCCGAAATGCGCCACAATTTGCGGGACTGGCACAAGAGGACGCAAGTCGTAGCCCGCATAAAAAGGAGTGCCTTGCTGCAACGCCCCGGAGAGTTCGAGATAGGTCAAGGCGGTGCGAAGGACGAGCGGGCGCAGATCGTGCCGCGCAGACAAATCATACAGGCTGACATCGAAGGCTTCCGGCTGTTCGCGCAGGTCGGTCATTAGGCTGAGAAGCGCGGACGCTGCGGGTGTATCGCCATAAACGAAACTCTCTAAAGTCGCCACATCGTCCGCACACGCCAGCATTTCGAGATGAGCGGGTTTGCCATCGCGCCCCGCCCGTCCAATCTCCTGACTGTAGCCCTCGATACTCTTCGGGAGATTGTAGTGAAAAATCGTTCGCACATCCGACTTATCAATTCCCATTCCAAACGCAATAGTCGCGACAACGACGTTTTCCGTGCCGCGCATCCACCACTCTTGAACCCGAACGCGCTCGTCGGTCTCCATTCCCGCATGATAAGGTTCGGCGGGAACGCCATTGTTTTGGAGGAATTTGGCGACTTTTTCCGCCGTTTTTTGGAGCGTTACATAGACAATCGCCGCGCCTTTAGGAACGGTGCGAAAGCGTTCGAGAAGGAGATTATCGCGTTCATAGCCAGCGCACGGCGTAATATGCAGGGCGAGATTGGGGCGATAAAAGCCGGTGACAACTGCATTTTCGGGGCGAATCTCGAACGCCGCGCAGATGTCATTGACAACGGTTGTCGGAGCCGTCGCCGTCAGTGTGAGGACGCGCCCGACGTTGAGATCGCGGGCGAAATCGGCGAGTTTGAGGTAATCGGGGCGAAAGTTATGTCCCCATTCCGAGATGCAGTGTGCTTCATCTATCGCAAACAAGGCGATATTGAGGCGTTTGATCTGTGCCAGAAACCGCTCATTGTTAAACCGTTCCGGGGCAACATACAGCAGTTTGAGTTCGCCGGATTCGAGAGATTCCATTACTGCAAAGGATTCGCGTTGTGTCAAGGAGGAATCGATTCGGGCGGCGGCAATGCCCAAAGCGTGGAGGGCATCAATCTGGTCTTTCATCAAGGCGATAAGCGGCGAGACAACAAGCGTCACGCCGTCGAGAAGCAGCGCGGGCAACTGGTAGCACAGCGATTTGCCGCCGCCCGTCGGGAATACGGCAAGTGCCGAGTCGCCCGCCAGCAACGCCTCGACGACCCGCTCTTGTCCGGGGCGAAACTCCTCATATCCGAACCGCGTTTTCAGTGTCTCCCGAATGTTCATGCTTGATTCTCGTACTTTCGCCTCTCATAACGTCTGTGGGTGTATTCGACATCGAACCCGTGATTTCCTGTACGTTTGCTATGAATGGGCGTGAATCAGGAGGTGAAAGTAAACTCTCCTTATACCGCTGTATTAGTAGACCTCTTGCATCAGGCAGTGGGCGCAGGAATATCCTGCGGGTACAAAAACGTACCCGCCTGAAAAACAGACGTCCTACGGACGAAATGCCCGTTTGAGAGTGTTACCCTCTGGATCGGGATTGAGTGCGAAGCATGGCACGGCGGAACGCCCCTATCAGAGAAATTCATTGCGCTGTGCCTGTTGTTCGGGTAC
>CAZPZP010000645.1:0-2991 GCA_964591025.1 uncultured Chthonomonadaceae bacterium | reverse complement strand
TGCGAGAGGTGAGATGATAACCTGTATGATACCCTCCCTTTCTTTCGCGAGGCGGCGAGCATTTTCCTGTTCGAGAGTATAATTGTGGAGCAAGAGACGCCATTTACCCGTAAAAGGGAAGGGTGCATACGGGAGTTTTCCCGAAGAAATCATACAAATTTGCAAATAATCCCTCGACGATGTAGGGATACCCGATAGTTTTACCGAAAATAAGACACGGAGGTTTTCACTTATGCCAACTGTACACGCTTTTCATGTCGTCCCCGAACTACCCGCCGCCCTTGACGGGCTGCGAACGGCTGCTTATAATCTGCGCTGGGCGTGGAATCATAACGCCATCGCCCTGTTCCGCCGCCTCGACCCCGACCTATGGCACAATACGCACCATAATCCTGTGCTGATGCTCGGCAGTATTCGTCAAGAGCGATTGCAGCAAGTGGCGCAGGACGAGGATTTTCTCGCCCATCTCGAAGCCGTCAACAAAAGCAATGCCCGCTATATGAACGCCGCCGAAGAGAAAATGACATGGTTTCAGCAGAACCATGCCGATCTGAGCGGCACAATCAAAATCGCCTATTTCTCAATGGAGTTCGGGATCAGCGAATGTCTGCCGATCTATTCCGGCGGTCTCGGCATTCTCGCGGGCGATCATCTCAAGTCGGCGTCCGATCTCGATATTCCGCTCGTCGCCGTCGGGCTGCTCTATCAACAGGGCTATTTCCGCCAATCGCTCAACACCGAAGGCTGGCAACAGGAACGCTATCCCGACAACGATTTCTACAATATCCCGATTTCGATGGTCAATGACAGCAACGGGCATCCGCTCACCATCAGCGTTGATTTTCCGGGACGAGCGGTTCATGCTCAGGTGTGGCGCGTGCAGGTCGGGCGCATTCCGCTCTATCTCATGGACACGAATATCCCGCAGAACAGTGCGGCGGATCAGAATATCACCGACCAACTCTACGGCGGCGATACCGAGATGCGGCTTAAGCAAGAATTAATTCTCGGCATCGGCGGATTGCGAGCCTTGACCGCGATGGGCATCGCTCCGACGGTGTGCCACATGAACGAGGGTCACGCGGCGTTTATGGCGTTGGAGCGTACCCGAATGCTGATGCAGGAGAAAGGACTTCCCTATCGCGAGGCACAAGAACTCGTTGCGGCGGGCAATCTCTTTACTACCCATACGCCCGTTCCTGCCGGTTTCGATGTCTTTACTTTGGAGATACTCAAGACCTATTTCGCCGACTATGCCGCCACACTGGGCTTGACCTTCGACGAATTTCTCGGCTTGGGGCGCGTCAACAAAACCGATACCGCCGAACAGTTCAATATGGCGGTTTTGGCATTGCGGCACGCGCACAGCTGCAACGGAGTCAGTGCCTTGCATGGCGATGTCACGCGGCGGATGGCACAGGCGGGGTATCCCGGCTTTCCCAAAGACGAGGTTCCTGTCGGTCACGTCACCAACGGAATCCATACGGCGTCGTTCATCTCCGAATCCATGGAGGAGCTGCTGAATCGCTATCTCGGTTCACAGTGGGGCGAAAACCTCTGGGATACCGAGATGTGGGCGAAAGTAGACAGCATCCCCGACGAAGAACTCTGGAGCATTCGTGAGACGAGCCGGGCGGAATTGGTGGAGTATGCCCGCCGCCGTCTGCGCCAACAGTACGAGGCACGCGGAGTGAGCGAGCATGAGGTTCGCCAAACTCAAGGGTTTCTTGATCCGCACGCGCTGACCATCGGGTTCGCCCGACGGTTCGCGACCTATAAGCGAGCGGCACTGCTCCTTTCCGATCCGGATCGTCTGCTCCGCATGATCAATCATCCTGAGCGTCCCATTCAATTCTTGATGGCGGGCAAAGCGCACCCCCGCGATGACGGCGGCAAAGAGTTGATTCAGAAAATCGTGCAGTTTGCCCGTCGCAGCGAAGCCCGTGCGCGAATCATTTTCATCGAAGATTACGATATGTCGGTGGCGCGTCACTTGGTTCAGGGCGTAGATGTGTGGCTCAATAATCCGCGTCGTCCGATGGAAGCGAGCGGCACGTCCGGCATGAAAATTCTGGCGAACGGCGGCTTGAACTGCTCCATTCTCGATGGCTGGTGGGCAGAGGCGTATGACGACGACGCAGAAGCGGGTTGGGCAATCGGCAAAGGCGAGGACTACAACGACACCGGCTATCAAGACCATGTCGAGGCAGGCGCACTCTATGCCCTGCTCGAAGAGGATATTATTCCGCTGTTCTACAATCGCAATGCCGACGGTTTGCCGCGCAGCTGGGTCAAGCGGATCAAGAATTCGATGAGAACGCATTGCCCCGTCTATAACACGCACCGCATGGTACGCGAATATGCCGAGAAATTTTATCTCCCTGCATCGGCGCGATACCATAGATTGCGCGAAAACGAACTGGAGAAAGCCCGCTCCCTCGTGTCATGGAAAGAGCATATCCGCAAGGAGTGGGCAGCCGTCAAAGTCGAGCGCGTGGAGACTCCCGACTCCGATAGCAACGGAACTTTCAAGGTTGGCGTCCCGCTCAAAGTTTCGGCTTATGTGCGTCTCGGCAGCCTCTCTCCGCAAGAGGTCAAGGTCGAAGCCTATCACGGTTCTCTCGATGTCGCACATGAAATCACTAAAGGTGAAGCGGCTTTGCTCAAATGGCAGAGCAGCGAGGGCAGCACCCATCATTTCGAGGGCGAAATCGTCTGGGGCGGCAGCGGCTTGCAGGGTTTCCATGTCCGCGTTCTGCCCACTCACCCCGACGCGGCTCTGCCGAACGAACTGCCCTTAATTGCTTGGGAGTAAGAACTACGGAGACCTCGGCTATGCCGACGACTTGATCCCTATCATCGTCGGCGAGGTTCTCAAAAAAACACGCTCAAGCCGTGGCGGAGTGCAAACATGGTGTGTCGGCAAACCCTCTGCTCAGTAGACCTCTTGCAAGAGTCGGGTACAAGAACGTACCCGACTCAAAAACAGCC
>CAZPZP010000644.1:0-2992 GCA_964591025.1 uncultured Chthonomonadaceae bacterium | reverse complement strand
GTGCGTCTGAAAGACGCTTGTTTTTTCCAGACGGGGGTTTAAAACCTCCGGTGCGAGAGGGGAGTATGTAACTATTCTACCTTGACCGAGTACTATTGTATGCAAAAGGCGGCGAGCTATCAAGCATTGCTTACTTCCTTATACGTATCTGCTCTAATGCCCAAGCCGCGTGTTCTCGGACAAGCGGATCAGGATCGTTTGCGGCGGCATACTCAAGTGCGGCAACCAATTCGGGCGCATCCGACCCTGCCAGCGCGATTGCCACATTTCGCAGCAAACCGCGCCGTTTCACCCGCTTGATGGCACTGCCCTTGAACCGAACCCGAAACTCTTCCTCACTCAGCAAAAGCAACTCCGTCAGTTGCGGCGGCGTTGTTACTTCACGCGACAGGCGTTCGTCTCAGCCAAAAGGCGATGGCGGTTCTGGAGACACAAGTGCGTCGTCTGCCCGGTTTAGACAAAGGGTTTGTTGAGATCCGCCCCGATACGATTAGGGACGGTAGAGTTATTTATTCGTAAGTCCCTAACTTGTGGGTCTAATTCTGGATTGCTAAACTTTTGGATTGTCGCGTCGGAAGGACGCTCGTCGGGTATTTTCAATGCCCGGCTTATTGTCCGGTGAGAGAGCGGTACATGGAGATGATTTTTTTGACGTATGCCTGTGTTTCACGATAAGGAGGAATGCCCTTGTATTTTTTGACCGCGCCGGTTCCTGCATTGTAAGCGGCGAGGGCGAGGGCGATCTGATCGAAGGACAGACCGCCGCCGGGCAAGGCTTTGTCAGCAAATGTATTGAGGCGACTGCGGAGATAGCGGATCGAGCCGTCCAAGTTCTGGACATGGTCGTAGGGGTTATTGACGCCGAGCGATGCCGCAGTTCGAGGCATGAGTTGCCCCAGTCCTGCGGCTCCTGAGCGTGACGTAGCGTTCGGATTAAAACTCGATTCGGCGAAAATCATGGCAACGACAAGGCGCGGGTCAATGTTGTTTTTATCAGCAAAATGAAGCAGATGATAGGTGATCGAGGCGATCTGCTCTGAACCGAGGCGCGAATTGATGCCGCCGATATACTGATAATACGGCTCAAATAGAGGAGCGGTACGCTTGCTCAGAAGCTTTATGTAGTCCTCCACAAAGTTCGAGGCTCCCACCGAAGACCGAGGCGACATCGAACCGCCGCCGCGTGAGGCGTAGGAAGAACGAGCAGGGGCAGGGCGATAAGTGCTGGCTTGTTGTTGCTGGGCGCGGCGGCGTGCGGCGTCCTTCGCCGCTTCTTGAGATTCGATACTGCTCACAAGGCTGTCGTGCGCGATAGCCAGCACTTCGAGCGGAGCCACGTTGCCAAGCCCTTCCCCGATTCTTACCAAAACGCGCAGGGTTGGCGTCGAATACTTCTGTACAACGACAATCTCGGCTTTGGGAACATCGAGCGTGACGGCTTTGCCTTCCGGCAGATTGAGCATCATACTCACTCCCTCTGAAGTCTCAACCACGCCGCCCACTGTCCCGCGCAGTTCCATCACTTTGCCAACGCACTCATGCGCCCGATTCATCAAGTCCTCAAGGGTGATGCGGCGGTCATACGGCGTCTTGCGCCGCAACGCCACATACTGCGCCCCACTGCTGGCACGTGCCGGCACAATGGAGGACGACAGACAAAGACAGACCGAGAAAAGGACGAGGGCGACGGGTAAAAACGCTTGCGGTTTGGACAAAGAGAGCATCAGAAACAATCTCCAGGACAGCAAAGCAAATGAGGAACAATCCAAGAAAAAGAACGGAGAGAGCGGGATTCGAACCCGCGGTAGGAGTTAAAGCCTACAACGGTTTAGCAAACCGTCGCTTTCGACCACTCAGCCATCTCTCCATCTACTCCCCAATTGTATCACAGCCCTGCCGGAAATGCAACTGTTTCCGCGAAAAACCCGACTCTTATCGCTCGATATTGAGTCGAAAGCCGAACAATGCCGGAACCGAGGCTCGCACCACTTCGGTATTGCGCTGCGCCCGTTTTAATCGCCGCAGTTCTTCTGAGATTTGGTTCATGGCATTGAGAAGCGTCTGTTCGCACTCATTGAGCAGATTTTGTGTGTCGAGAGCGATCTGAACCGCTTCACTGGGCGCGATCTCCATTTCGGCACTGCGCTCGTTCCACTCGGCAAGCGCGGGAGCCAGCAGCAGAGAAGCCTGCCCGACAATCTCCATATCGCCGCGTGACAATCCAGCGCGAATCTCCTGCGCCAAGCGTTGCAGCCGCAGCAAAGGACGCAAGTCGGGGTTATTTTCCCATTCGGAAAGCAGATTCTCAGGCACGTTGTTCTCCCAAAGTGGCGGGTGCAGAAGTCGCATCGCGATTGTTGTTTGTCGCTTGTCCACCAGCCGCCAAGCGATCCACTTCCGCCCACGATTCACGTAGGTCACGCAGCAAAGCTAAAACCCCTTCGACAATGTCGGGGCGATCATGCAGATTCGCCTCGACCAATTGCTCCAAAAGATAGGGATAGACACGGTTCAGATTCCCCGCGACTTCGCCGCCTGTCTCTTTGTTGAGAGACGCCATCAACTCGCCCACGATTTTTTGCGCCTTAATGAGATTGGTGTTCTGGGCAGGGAGGTCTTTCGCCTCCATCGCCTCCAAAGCCCGTGAACAGAAACGAATGGCTCCGTCGTAAAGGAGAACCACAAGCCGGGTTGGGCTGGCAGTCTCGACCTGCGCCTGTTGATAATGGCGGTGCGGTTGACGCCCATTCGTCGAAGTCGATTGTGTCGCATAGGCGGACATAAATGATGCGCGTTCCTTGCTATAAATTTTCTACTCACTCGAATATCCTGCGCTCCTGCGGAGTGGACAGGACACTGCAAATCTGATCCACGAAAGAACACAAAAAGGACACGAAAACCCATTCACGAAATTGAAATAGACCTCTTGCAAGCGTCAGCCGAATAAATGTCTGCGTGCAGGTCTCGTTCCGCCGTGCCGTGCTTCGCACTC
>CAZPZP010000643.1:0-2993 GCA_964591025.1 uncultured Chthonomonadaceae bacterium | reverse complement strand
GACCCCCACTTCCGCAATCGCCCTGATTTTCGCTTCACGGGCTTTGTGGCTGCTCATCAGGCGGGCGTTCATTGCCATTGTCGCCCCGTACAACCCCAAAATGACGAGAATCAGCATCGTCATAATGGCGATCAGGGCGGCACTGCCTCGCTGGTTTCTCCGGCATAAAGAACGGTTCAGGTTTCTCATCGCAGTTTGGTAATCCGCTAGCGATAATCGTTGTCCAAGTCGCGGTTGTCGCCATAAAAGCCGTCAAATGTACACGCCATCAAATAGCGTCCCCCTGTCGGAACCGTGATCTCCATTGACCCCGATGTCCCGAAATCGCAATCAATATCGGTGAGCAGGTTCCCGATCCAAGTCGTCGTCGAAGTATAAGGCAGTGCCTCACAGGAAACGGCTCCTACGATTCGCGCCAACAGTGAGGACGCAAGAACGGTATTCGAGCTGCTGAAAATAAAGCAGGTTTCAGAAGAGACATCCGTCGCAGGATTGTTATTGTTCCAATACGAGAAGTGACCGAGGATTTCCAAGCGAATTCTGTCGCTGACCTGAACATTGAGGCTTTGGAGATCGATCACTCTGGGCGGCTATGCGGACTTCTTTGGCAATGGCATTGAGGACGGTTGTCGTGCCGGTGAACGACATGGATTTGGTAAGCAGATGTTTTTGATTGACCGCACTAACGTGCCAAACGTCCAGCACCACAGAGAAGACCAGTGCCATCACCGTCATCGTGATCATCAACTCTATGAGTGTGAATCCGCGTCGTTTTTTCATCTTGATTGTGCCAAAAGCGTATCGAGTTGTACGCGCCCGCCCGTCGTCGCCTGACCGCCTGCCGCGCTCTAAGTGACGATAACCTGCACCTGCCGCATCGAACTGGTGACAAATTCTGTCACGGAACTGATCTGAGTCGTCCTTTGTCCGCCGGGAAGCGTTGGCACGGTCTCGGCTGTCGTTCCCGTCACCAATGCGCCGAAACTCAACTGGCGGACGGCTTCTAATTTTTCTTGGGCAACGCCCGTCGCCACAAATTCATTGTCGGCTTTTTTGTTGGTGCGGACAGACATCACCATCAAATCACAAAACGCCAGAAAGACCAAACTGATGACAAGTGCAGTCAACATCTCTACCAAAGTGAAGCCATGTGTCGTGCCGCGCTTTTGTCTCATCAATTTTCTGATATGTCTCTGCGCCGTACGAGGTTATTCCATTTTTGCCGCAATTTCTGCTCTGAATTATCGGATGCCCCGCAGAAAACAGCGGTTTGATGCAAAATCCCGTATTTCTCCCAAGAGAGTGAGCAAAGTTTAGGGATTTGTGGCAGAATTTCGGGCAGGAAGCAGGTGAGAAGCAGAGAGATGTCGCATATACCTTCATCTCTCGCCGGATCAAGTCACAGGCGAAAGAAACCTTTTTATTTTTTCGGCGCGAATCAGCGCAATAGGAGCAGAACCATGACACAGGAACAGACCCCCAATCCCTCCACACGACGCGAATTTTTGCAGACTTCGGCGGCAACTGGAGCAGCAGCACTGATGGCGACGGGAAACTACGCCCACGCTCAAGGCACACAAAAGCTCAGAATCGGGCTGATCGGGTGCGGCGGGCGCGGCAGCGGCGCGGCGATACAGGCTCTCAATGCCGACCCCGAAAACTATCTCGTCGCAATGGGCGATGTCAGCAAAGTGCAGCTCGACAATAGCCTTGCCGAACTCAAAAAAGATGTGGACGTTTCTAAGCGTGTCCAAGTGACGCCGGAAATGTCGTTCAGCGGATTGGACGCCTACCTCAAAGTGATTCAAAGCGATGTGGATGTGGTCTTGCTGGCGTCTCCTCCCGGCTTTCGCCCGCGTGAGATTGCGGCGGCAGTCGAGGCGGGCAAGCATATTTTTGCGGAAAAGCCGATGGGAACTGACGCGGTCAATGTGCTGATGGCACTCGAAGCGGCACGCGGCGTGAAAGCCAAAAAACTCGCCTTTGTCGCGGGATACTGCTGGCGATACGATTATGCCCGCCGTGCCTTTTATGAGAAAATTCATGCGGGCGAAATCGGTGAGCTGCGGCAAATTCATGCCACCTATCTCGCCGGTCCCGTCAAGCCGATGCCGACAGCCGACACACGCCCCAAAGAGATGAGCGATGTCGAATGGCAAATCCGCAACTGGTACAATTTCGTGTGGCTGTCCGGCGATGGGCTGGTCGAACAAGCGTGCCATAGCGTAGACAAGATTCTTTGGGCGATGAAAGATAAGCCGCCGCTTCGATGCACCGCAACGGGCGGACGCATGGTTCCCAACAACGAAGGCAATATCTATGACCATATCAGCGTGTTCTACGAGTGGGCGGATGGCACGCGGGCGACGATGGCACAGCGTCAAATTCAATGCCCGCACTATGACAACTCCGATTATCTCGCAGGAACCAAAGGGTTTGGGGTCATCAAGAACAAGCCGATGATTCAGACCGACAAAATGTGGACGTTCACCGGCATTGAGAAAAATATGTACCAAGTCGAACACGACGAGTTTTTCGCCTCCATTCGCAACGGCAAGCCCCTTGACAACAGCGAGCGCATGGCGACCAGCACGCTCGCCGGAATTATGGGACGCATGGCGGCATATACAGGCGCGGAAGTCACTTGGAAGCAAGTCCTCAGTTCTAAAGAAGACCTTTTCCCCAAACCGCTCACTTGGGACATGAATCTGCCCATCAAACCAATGGCGATCCCCGGACGCACGCCGCTCGTTTAGGGAACAGGGGACAGAGAACAATCCATAAGAACCACAGAGAATCTGCCCTCAACCCCTCTCCCAAACTTGGGAGAGGGGTTGGGGGTGAGGGCAGACAATGGCGAAGTCGGTTCAGGGGTGCAAGGCAAGGGAATGGAACGCCAAAACGATTTCGTCCTGCGAAATTCATTTGGCTCTATTTGAGACGTTGACATTATTCCTAACTCACCTCTCGCAGCGGGTACTGAAAGTACCCGG
>CAZPZP010000642.1:0-3020 GCA_964591025.1 uncultured Chthonomonadaceae bacterium | reverse complement strand
GCGGGCATTTCAGGCGGATTCTTGGGTGCGGAGCCAGAGTTCGAGCGTGAGGACAAGCCAGAGTTTGACGCCATGACGCGGAAACAGACTGCCCTCATACTTCAGCCACTCGCGCACCATATCGGGATTGAGATAGGGGCGCGTTCGGGCGTTGCGACCCAGCAGGTGAGCGCGTGCAAAACCCTTCAAGTCGCTGCGAAACCAATGCTGCACCGGAACCAGCATTCCACTTTTCGGGCGCGTCAAAATCACTTCGGGCAACAAATCCTCCACCGCCTTTTTGAGTATCACTTTTTCTGTCGTTCCCGTCAGTTTATAATGCGGCGGAACCGCAAAACTCATCTCGACAATACGCCGATCAAACAGCGGCGAGTGTGCCAGCAATCCTGTCGCCGTCGTTAAATTATTGACTTTGGTCAGGATGTGATCTGCGCCCTTGAACCGCACATTGAGCAGCATCAGGCGATTGAGATAATCGCGCATTTTGTCGGGCGAAAAGTACGGCGCGAACAGAGCTTCCGGTGGTTCCTCTTGGCTCAGAGCAATATGCACTTCGGGCAAGAGCAAGCGCGGCAAGTCGTCGTAACACTTTTGGAAGGAGCGCAAATAGGCGGTTTCGCAGGAATCTGCTTGTCCGTAGAGTGTATGCAAGACCATCGGCAGATTTTTGGGACCGCCGAAGCATGGATCACCGCCCTCGCCGTTGAAAACCGTTCCTGTAATTTTTGCGGATTCTCTTGCCAAGAGCAGATTCGGCGTTGTGAGTGGGTCGCCGATAGGATCATCTAAGAGTGCCAGCGTTTCCAGCAGATGATCGCGGATCGTCTTTCCCGACAACTCCACGACGTGATGGCGTGTGCCGCAATGCGCCGCGACCATCCCGGAAAATTCCAACTCGTTGCGGTGTTCTGCTCCGAAATGAACAGCGAACGTGTGGACTTCGGCGGGGGCGTATCGCATTGCCAACGCTGTCACAAGGCTGCTGTCAAGTCCGCCAGAGAGAAAAATCCCAATATCGCCCGATTGCGGCATCGCTTGCTGAACCGAAGAGTCCAGCAAGGGACGCAATCGGGCGGCGCAGGATTCCAGCGATTCGTTCGGGTTCCAAGTGCCTTCTTCGGGCTGCCAATACGTGAGATTCGTGCGCTCCGAGACAGTGCGAACGGTTCCGGGCGGCAGTTCGCGGGCATCTTTCCAAAGGGTCTGCTCACCGGGAACAAACGCACACGTCAAATAGTGTTGCATTGCGGACAGCGACAACTCCCCGGAAACGGCGGGACACGCTCGAAGGCGACTCAGGCGGGCGGCAAACCAACACGCCCGACTTTGCTTGTCCTCGGCGTAATAGAGCGTGCGGCATCCGATGCTGTCACGGAGCAGAAACAGTTCGCCGGTATGTCGGTTATAGGCGGCAATGGCAAACATTCCGTTTGCGCGATTGCCCGCGTCCGTGCCGTATTGAGCGATCAATTCCGCCAATAATTCACCTTGTTCGGCGTCGGGCAAACCGAATTGCGCTCTCAATTCCGGCGCATTATACAGAACAACGTCGCCGCAGACAACAATTTCCCCCGTCGCGTCCATCCAAACCGGCGCATCTCCAAATGCCACTCGCGCATCGTGCCAAGTCGCTTCTATGCCCCAACGTCTTAACGCTTCAGCGGGTTCCGGCACGCCCCAGACGCCGCAAAATGCACGCGGCTTGACTCGTTGCGTCGGCAGAGGTTTGGCGCGAAACGGAAGCAGCCGAAGCCCCAACCCGAAGCGCGAACTATCCGAAACTGTCACTGGCATACACGTCTGCCCCTCCGTTATACATTCCATACGACGAATCCATCGGGACAATCAAGAAGCCATCGCTGCCGACAACCGCGCCATCTAACTGATTTGCCCGCGCAAACCCCTGATACACCGCACGCATCAGGCGATTGGGGCGCAGGGAGTGCAATTCGGCAGTATTGCCCTGCTCAAACCATGCGATTTCCTCTTCCTTGAGCGACGAACTCACGGTTCCCACCGGAAAATGAGCGGGCGCATTGGAAAGGGCGATCATCTCGCCCTCAATGACGTGCTGCGGGCGCAACCCCAAATCAATCAGCGGAATTGCCGTATTGGGAAACCACTCGTCGCGGCGCAGTGTCAAGCCCATTTGAGTGCCGCGAATGGTTGCGTCGTGCAGGGCAAACACTTTCAGCATCGGGTTGCGTGCTAGCATGGTTTTGATCGTTTCGGCGGTTCCAAACGGATAGCCGTCCAGACTCAGGATCGCGCAGTTGTTCTCGAAATGGAAATTGTTGGCGACGAACATGGCGGCGATCTCGGCAGTTTCGACGATCAACGCCCTATCAAAACTGTATGCGGTCACGTCCTGCGGGGCGTTTTGTCCAAAAGCAATGGGTGCGCCGGTCAAATCGAAGCGCGGAATTGACTCACCGCCGAACCCTCCGGTTTGGTTTTGTGGAACCATGAGCGGCAGCATCTTTGGGATCAAGCCATGAACGGAAATCCACTGGGACAGATATGACATCTCGAACTGACCAAACGGCATTTTGGGATAACGCGGCTTTTTTCTGCTACGCGACGCTCTTGAACGATTGGTCACAACTCCGGCGCACAATGCGATAGGCGGAATCCCTGCCATCAACGGTGCTACATAGCGCGATTGGGCGATCACACTTCCGCCGACAATAAGAATGAGAACGCCCGTCCCGCAGGAGATCGTCTTGCGAGCAAGGATGCGGCGATTGACCTCATACCAGAGCTGCTTGGGCGTGAAAGAGAGTGTTCCCTCGGCGGAAACGTCCTTGATCGCACGGGCAAACAGTGGATCGTTCATCTGAAACGGGGCGGTTTTCGGCTCGAATGCAAAGGGATGCCCACATCCCTTGCACCTTTGATGCGACGCCACTCGTTCTTTATATTTGTTGTCTGTTGTGCAGTGAATACACTTCATTCGCGTCTGTCCTCGTCGTCGGGGGTTGAAAACCCCCACCTGAAATAGCGTTCCGCCAAGCGTCCTT
>CAZPZP010000641.1:0-3024 GCA_964591025.1 uncultured Chthonomonadaceae bacterium | reverse complement strand
TTCGTCCGTAGGACGTCTGTTTTTCAGGCGGGTACGTGATCTCTACCCGCAATGGCATTGTCTTACTGCTTCAGAAAGGCGCAAATCACAAACAAGGGCTTTCCCTTCTCGCCAATCGTTCTGGCATTATCATTCGTACCTCAACAGACATCGAACGGGCGTTTCAGAAATGGGCATTCGAAGATATGAGGTAATCTCAAGAGGAATTGCAAACGTTGCAGTTGCGTCAATAATGCTTTTGTTTGAAGAGAAAAGAGACTGTAGATCAATGAAGCGGCAAACACAAAAACGCGGACGACACCCTGAAAAGGAAGCGTCCGCGTTTTCCTACTTCTGAATTGCAGTTTCGAGGAGTTTAGCGCACAACGGCGTGCTGTGCAATTTCGCCCCATGTCTGATTGACGCGCATATAGACAGCGACCTGACCATCCAAACTCGCCGGAAGAACGTCCTCGGCTTCCAACAGCACTTCCCGACCGCCACCCATCTGCTTGTAACGTCCCGGCAACACCTTTTCGCCCGCCAGATAGACCTCGCCACCGGCGACATCATACTCCAATTTCTGTCCCATTTGTTTTGTACTCCTTCACACGCAACGCGACTCCTCCAATCGAGCAGAGGAATCTTCAGATCAGCCAATCATCGGCGTCTTCGCCTACCCGTGTCCGCTCACTTCGCGAACACCCACAGCGGGAAATGCAACTGCGAAATAGGTCTGCTTCAATCTCAGAATCGAAAGCAGCGCGTTGAAGCAACCAGCCAAACCAACTGCGAGGAACCACTGCGATGCAGATGCGTCCACATTGACGCAGAAGTAAACTCAACACACGCAGTATACAGTGATCTTAGTGGGTTGTCAACGCTTTTGGGTAGGACTTTCCTGCGGAGAACAACACGCAAGCAGCCACTTACAATTATCGGAGACACCGCCCCGCAAAATTAGGGTATTTTTCACCCTTTTTGTACGAAACTCGCGGTTCCAAATCCATGCAGGGCTTTTGCGCTCTTATGGTGAATTGCCTCCTATGCTTTCACGCCTCCTCACGCTCGATACCCCGCCGCGAATCGATGAGCCGGAACTCATTGACGACGACAACCAACCCTACGACGATTTTCGTATCAGCATGGGCGATGTCCGCAATGCCAATCGTTTTCTCGGCGGAACGGTTGTCGTGACGCGCCAACTGCGCCGCTGGTTCCAAGAAAAGCCGTTCCAAACGCTTGGTAGACCACTGACAATTCTCGATGTCGCCACTGGCTCCGGCGATATTCCCGAAGCCATTTTGCCGCTCGCCGAACGCGCAGGGCTGCCCGTGCGTATTATAGGACTGGATTACAGCCCGCCGATTTTGCGCTTTGCCCGTGAAAAGGTCGGTCATCATTCTGAGATACGGCTTTTGCGCGGCGATGCGTTTCAGTTACCTTTAGAAAATCACAGCGTCGATATTGCGCTCTGTTCATTGGCATTCCACCATTTTGGTTTCGAACAGAGCGTTCAGGCGTTGCAGGAGATGGAACGGGTCGCACGTTATGGGTGGATCGTCAACGATCTGCGGCGGGCATGGTCGGCATGGTATCTGATTCGCATGGTCGCAGCCGTCACGAATATGAACCGCCTGACGCGCCACGATGGACCTGCCTCGGTCTTGCGTGCCTACAGCGTTCCCGAATACCGGCAGATGGCACAGGGATTAGGTTTGCAAGTCGGGCGAGAGGTCGAACTTCGGCGCAGTCTGTTCTATCGCGTGGCATTGGTTCGGAGAAAGGCACTTGACTCCCATGAACTCGGAATATGACGCGATTGTTGTTGGAGGCGGTCCTGCGGGGGCGGCGACGGCGATTGGATTGGCACAGCGCGGCTATCAGACTGCGTTATTGGATCGCGCCCGCTTTCCGCGTGACAAAGCCTGCGGAGAATTTCTCACTCCGCAAGCGTGCCATCTCCTGCAAAACTTGGGCGTTTGGAATGATGTTCTTGCTGCCGGTGCGCGTCCCGTGGCGGCGACAACTCTGATCGCCCCGAACGGAACAACGCTTCGCCACGAACCCGCCAATGGCAAACCTGCTGGCTCTACCATTCGGCGCGTCGTTCTGGATGCGGTTCTATTAGCGGCGGCGCGACATTTTGGCGTGGACGTTGAAGAAGGCTTTGCTGTACGAAATCTTGTGCGCGGCGAACACAACGCAGTTTGCGGTATTTCAGGACAGAACGCGGACGGCGAACCCAAAATCCTCACTGCAAGGCTCGTTATCGGTGCGGACGGCTCCCATTCGGCAATAGCGCGTCAGTTGGGATTGGTGCGCCCCCTGCCTCGCCTTCAACGTGTCGCCATTGTCTCCCATTGGCGCAATGTTTCCGGCGACTGCGATTCAATTGAAATGCGCTCACGGGGCGATTTGGTCTGCGGCGTCGGCTATCCCCATGTGGGAGAGGGGGAGAAAAATGCCGAGATGGGAGCGAATGTGACGCTGGTTGTGCCGACGGCGTTTGCCTCTCAAATTGCGGGGCGTAAGGGCGATTTTGTCGAGCAAACTCTCACACAGCATTTTCCTGATTTGGCAGTGCAGTTGGCAGGAGCCGAGCGCGAAACCGCCGTCCGAACCATCGGCTGTTTTGGGCATCGGTGCAAACCCGCAACTTTCGACGGCGGCTTATTGGTGGGAGATGCAGCAACTTTTATTGATCCCTTCACGGGCGAAGGAGTCTATTTTGCCCTGCGCGGCGCAGAGTTTGCGGTAGAAACGGCGGCACTTGCACTGAAGACAGGAGATACATCCCGAAAGATGCTCGCCCGCTATGACTCTTTGCGCTCCGAACTCAGACAGCGCTATTTACTGTGCGATTTGGTTCAGTCGGTTGTCCGTCGTCCTGCCCTGATCACTCACGTTATCGCCCGTCTCAAAAACTCTCCAGCCGCCACAGATCGCCTTCTCAGCGTTTTAGGTGACACGCGCCAGCCCAAAGCAATTCTGCATCCGAGCCTATTATGGCGGCTTCTCATTCCCGAAATTTCGCATTGACTC
>CAZPZP010000640.1:0-3034 GCA_964591025.1 uncultured Chthonomonadaceae bacterium | reverse complement strand
CGCAGGGAAAATCCCTGCGCCCAATCTCTCCGTTTGTGAGAACAGCATTAGCGTCGTGCAAACTGATAACTCACCTTACGCACCGGAGGTTTTCAACCTCCGGTGCGTAAGGTGAGTGAGTAATATCAGTGTCCGCATCCTGCCCTTTGCTGGTAACGGTATAGCAGAGCGAAATCGTGATACTTTGGAATTGAAACTGCCCATCATTACCATCCACGATTTGGCATCAGAGATTGAAGCAATTGCCGAAATGCGAACAGATGGAAATGCGATCCCTCATATTCACTTGGAACCTGTATACATAATTTCTTCTGAAACCGTGAGCGATATTGTGTTTGAGCAAATATAGTGCTTCATAGACTGCGAGAACAATGACAGTACCGGACGACGCATTCGTAATACGGTGAGTGGGGCTGCGACGTACTGCGTGTATGCGGGCAGCACGTTTGCGATTTTTGGGGGAGGATGTCAAGTTTCTACAGTCCGAGCCGCTTGCGTTGAAGCGGAAGCCAGCGATCTCGCAGGTCGGCACAATTGACGATTTTCTCCAACAGGTCGAGCGGAACGTAATAGTACTGATTCGATGCCTCGAACCCAAGCCGCGAGTCCTCCGATTGCAGCCGATAGAGGCGGCGGGCAAGGGAGATTTCTGCCTCCAGTATGCGTTCCAATTCTGCCACAAGAGGACGAGATTCCTCCGTCGTTTTCGCAGATTCCAACGCACGCCGCGCCACAATGAAACGCGCCTGATGCGCGACACTGCGAAAATGAATGGCAGCCGCTTCCGCAATACGCTGTTCTGCTAATAGTTCTCTGTTCAACTTGGGGGAAACAGAGGCAGGAAGCGTTTTCTTAAGAGTGCGAAGTGCAGCCTCGAACCCATCAGCAACCTTCTCGAACTGTGAGATAAACACAGAGGGCGGATAGACCGCACGCCAAGTGTCCAGATCGTCATACGGAAAACCGATCATCGTTGCTTGATAGCCGGTTGGCTCCTCCCAAAGCAGATTAGCGGGACCATACTGCATCGGTGCGGTGTATGCCAAGCCGATATGAAACGGAAATTCCTGAAACGCCGTGCTGTATGACTGCCACGCACGCACCACAGCAGGAGCCGCTTCCCTTCCGAACCGCCGCTCCGCCACAGTCTGCATCGCCGTGTCCGGCGTCGCGCCCTGCCCGACCTCTGCGACAACCTCCAGATTGGGAGAAGGATAGCCGCCCAATGTCCAACCGAGCATCAAGCCGTCCAAATGCGCGTCACGGAGATTCGCGGCATGGCGAGCGACATTCTCCAAAACGGGCAGATAAGGAACAGCGGAAAGTTCCCACGAATTGGCGGCTTGAATCTTGGCAATGACCTTCAATCCGCGCTTGCGTGCCAGTTCCCAATGCCGCATCGCACGCGGTCCCGGTCCGATAGCAGAGACAGAATACTCTCCAATGCTGCTTGCCACGCCGCCCCGCTTTATCGGCAAATCCCATTCACTGACGCTCATCAGCGTCACATCGGCTGGCAGACGCTCTATAATCTCTTTGGCGTCTTTGTCAGACCAGCCCCAATCCCATGCAATGAGCCGAGTCGAACTGCCTGCCTGCCGAATGCCGTCTCGAATCAGCGTATTGGCTTCGGCAATCTCTTCGGCGGGAGTGCGCTTGCTGCAACGCGGACAATTTGCTCCGCTGCCATGCGACCAGCAGTTTGTCAAATTCTCTGAGGCAGTGATGGTAAAGAACCCCGCCAACTCAGGAACGGCGCGACAAATCGAGGCAATCGAGGTACGCAGGTAATTCTGAACTTCGGGACGGCTGGTACAGAGTGCCGCCTGATCCCCTTCGACGACGCCCTTCCAGTCGGGATGTTCGGCGTAAAAACTCAACGGCATGGTACGCGGTTCGTTGAGATACAAATAAACCCCGATCCCATGTCGTTTCGCTCGTGCCACCAAAAGGCGCAGACTTTGTAACCGCTCTTCGTAACGATCACTGAGGCGCGAGTCCCAGGGGAACGGCGCGAGTTTGTAGAGTACGGCTTGAAGCCAAATGCCGTCTACCCCGGACGCTGCCAGTTGCGCCAAATAGCCATCGGGATAGGGATCAGCCTGCTTATCAAGGAGGGGATCACCATACAGGGCGAAATAAGAGTAGCAGAAGCGCGGCGAGAATTGCCCGTTGTCGTCCGTGCGGCGAATAATTGGTTTCTTCTTTTGCAATTGCCCCACAAAATCAAACAGGGGAGAACTTGCGGGCGGAAGACCTTCAGGAAACGCGCTTCGAGCAATTGTGGCAATGGCTTCTTCGCGCCGCACTGTCGCGGCATCCGGCAGGTGATAGCGGATAGGCGGACAGTTCGGCTTGAGACTGCCCAACTTGATATACAGAAAATCGTCTTCTTTTAAGGTATAGGCAAGCTGCTCCGGTGTCCAGTCGAGGAGTATCAAAAGCTGCTCATACGGTAGCAGATGCCAGTTGCGGCGGATAACGGTCAGAGTGCTGCGCCGCTGCTGCAACGCGGAAATACGCGGCGGATTGGGCAGACCCATCGCCTTGCCCAAACGCACAATCTCCTCTGGTTTCGCCCCGACGGTTTTTGCGATCTGCCGCATTGGAACCAACGCCCAATTCCGCCACACAAAGGCGTGCAGTCGGTCAGGAAAGTGAGGAAGAGCCACAGGTCGAGGGGCAGAACCCACAGGAAGATCGGCAGGAAACATCAGAATTATTCCTAAGAAAGCCCACAGCATAATTGTCTCCCAATGCCTTCCGTGAAACAGAGTGAGAAGTATTCGGCGTGTCGTGTACAAGAACGTACCCGCCTAAAAAACAGACGTCCTACGGACGGTACAGTTGTAAGTCGGTAGTCTCGGATGAAAGTTTCAGGGGCGAAGATGTTTCATTCGAAGCACAAACGTCATAGTCTGTTCGTCCGTAGGACGTCTGTTTTTTAGACGGGTACGTTCTTGTACCCGGACGCACTTTCTCGGAAATTCCTGCTTCGTTTGGTAACTTGAATCGTTTGCTGACAGTCTAAAGT
>CAZPZP010000639.1:0-3053 GCA_964591025.1 uncultured Chthonomonadaceae bacterium | reverse complement strand
GCGGGTACTTTCAGTACCCGCAATGACACGGGGGTTTAAAATGCTTGACCTTGCGATATTCTCAAAATAAGCGACGTATCAAAGCCCTTTTGCGGACAGTCGGCAATATCTTGCGTAACTGAGGTTACCCCAATGGAAAGACTGGGGGACTCCATAGGCAGAATTTAAGGAAAACCCCAGCAACGTTTATTCTGTTGAGAGCGATAATAGTGGTGTAGAGAACGCTGAATTTTGTGGCTGCGCCACAGAGCAAACAGGAGTTGGAAGAAATGTTGCCGATCTCCATACTGCTCGCTGACAACGATGAGATTATCCGCCAATGTTTGCGTCGCGTTATCGAAACCGACCCGGAACTTTGCGTTCTATGGGAAGCCGACAACGGATTGCAAGCCCTGCATTTGGCGCAAGAACATCACCCAGCAGTCATCGTAATGGACGCGCATATGGCGCGAATGGACGGAATCGAAGTGACACGGTGTCTGCGACAACGTTGCAACAGCCAGCGCATAATTTTGATGAGTGTGTATGAAACGGTTCGCTCCGATGCCCTCGATGCTGGAGCCAACGATTTTGTCAACAAAGATGGTGGTTGCGACGCTATCCGCGAAGCGATCCACCGCATATTTCAACGCTGCGCCTTGACGCCAGCGACACGACAGGAAAGCGACGAGACTTATCATGACTACCATTGTATCCCCGGATAACTTATCTCAGCAAGAGTTCGAGATGCTCTTTCTGCGAAGCCAACGCCGCGCTTATAATCTGGCATACCGCCTGACGGGAAATACGGCGGACGCCGAAGATGTCACCCAAGATGCTTACGTTCGCGCTTGGAACAACTTCGATTCTTACGATGCCAATCGCTCGTTCGAGGGCTGGTTGTTCCGCATTATTACCAATCGCGTGATTGATATGCGCCGCCGCCAAAAGCGCGTGCCGATGTACTCACTCGATACTCCCATTATCGGAGACGAGGACAGCCAGCCGTTGAGCCATGAATTTGCCGCCCCCGACAGCAATCCCGAAGATATTGTCGTCGGTCCGATTATGGACGACAAATTGCAAAACGCGCTCTCCTCACTGCCCGCCGATTATCGCCGCGCTATCATGATGTGTGATGTCGAGCAGCGTTCGTATCAGGAGATTGCGGAGACGATGCACTGCGCGATTGGAACGGTGCGTTCGCGCATTCACCGCGCCCGTGTCATGCTCCGCAAATATCTCGAAACGGGAGCAACGCAAGTCCGCCCGCGCCGTCGTCTTGCCACCAAAACGCTGGTGTCGCAAGTTGTCATGGCGGCATAAAGAGAGGGAAGATAATGCCTCAATGGGAAAAAATGCTGGCATCGGTGGGTATCGGTGCGGCGAAAATGACAGTGCAGATTGAAGAAGCCATCCTGCCACGCGGCAGTGAACTACACGGGACAATTGCACTTGTCGGCGGAAATGTGCCGCAGCATATCGAGCAGATTATCGTTTCCATCGGATACACGACGGTGGTGGTGGTAGGCAAAGGGGTGATCCCGGTTTATCACGAAATGGCGAAAACTGTTGTTGCGGAGATGTTCGACATCGCGCCCAACTTGACTGAGACCGTGTCGTTTGCCATCACTGTTCCTGACAATGCTCTCAACGGACTGACCTTGTCGGCGCAAGCCGACATTCCGGGCGCGGTTGATCCTCGTGCGACGATTCAGTTGGAACTTTCTGCTTCTCTCGAAATGCTGGCTGTTCATGACGCTTTGCAGCAGCTTGGGTTCGAGGCAAAATCCGAACTGCGTCCGCATTCTCTGTATGCAGGACGTTTTACTGCGAACTACGCCGCCCCTGCGGAACTTCGCGCCGCCGTCGAAAATGTCCTGCTCTGGCTCAAGCGTGAAGAGGTCAACTTTGTTGGGGCATTGGAAATCAATCACCAAGAGCATTCGTTTGCCGATGCGGTGAAATCGCTTGTTCGCCAAGACCGCACTCAGTCGCCGCTCTCGTTCGCATGGGACGATTTATATGATGCGAACAAACAGCCGCGCAGTGAACATTTGGCGTCTTTGCTAAAAACCGCGTTCGAGAGTGCATTGAAACTGCCCGATGAAGAGAAGGCGACTCTTTTGCGTGCCTCGTTTCCGCCAGATGTGTCGGACGAATTTTTGCGACCTGCTGCCGACAGTGAACCCAATACATCAGACCTTCTGCGCCCGGAATCCAGTGAACACAAACAAGAGGATTTGTAATTTTCTCAGGACGGAAGTTTCTGTTGTCTAATGGAGTCAACCGGATCGTACCGTTTCATTCATGAGACCTCTTGCCTCAGTGTTCTCATGACCGGGTAGAGGAACATAATCGTCCAAAGAGGTTTTAGGGATTGGGTGTGAGGGCAATTGCGTTCCGGGTACAAGAACGTACCCGTCTAAAAAACAGACGTCCTACGGACGTACACCCTAATAGTAAATTAGCGTGATTTCTGGTGTTTTCTCAAGCGAGTTTCACAGTGGAAACGGAGAGCAGAAGCCTCTCGCCATACACTAAAATTTAGGCTAATGGACTACTAATAGACAAATCAGATAAATCTCGTACATTGCGCGTCCGAAGGACGCTTGGCGGCACGCCATTTCAGACGGGGGTTTAAAACCCTCGCGCTGGCGAATGTACGGAGTTTAAGCGATTTCTCTATAAGGTTTTCGCTCTCTCTTGAAACGATCTGCGGCGAGGAGACTCTCACGATGATGCGATCTGCTCACAATGGGGGATTTGCGTCCGTAGGACGCCTGTTTTTGAGGCGGGTACGTTCTTGTACCCGCAGTGGCTTCTCACGCCCGCTGACTTGTGCAGGAGGTCTATTGCGAGAGGGAGCAGAGTGTGGCAGAGCAGTTGAAAGAAGTCCAAGAGATTCAAGAAATCAAGGTTCAACGTCCGAAGCGAGCAAAACTTACAGCAGAGGAGTCGCTCAAGTGAATGGAGGCATTCCCTGAGCGGAAGGAGGAGATCATTGCCGCTGTCCAAAAAGGCAAGAATTGAAGTTTATCTCCCGAATCGTTGCTTTCAGAGTTTACCACTGC
>CAZPZP010000638.1:0-3065 GCA_964591025.1 uncultured Chthonomonadaceae bacterium | reverse complement strand
CACCTACCCGAACGCCCTCGAAACCCTGCTCAACCTGCGCGGCGTCACGTATGAGTATGACAGAGACGCTTTCCCCGCTATGAACTTCAACGGGGGGAGACAGGTCGGATTTATCGCGCAGGAAGTTGAGAAAATCCTGCCGGAACTGGTACGTACCGACAGCAGCGGTTACAAAAGTGTCAACTATACGAATGTGGTTCCGGTGCTGGTGGAGGCGGTCAAGGCGCAGCAAAAGCAGATGGAACAACTCAAGGCGGGGCAGAAATCTGCTGAAGCGACGACCAAGCGGCTTTCCGCTCTGGAGTCGGAAAACAGAGAACTCAAGGCACTGCTGCTCGACATGGCACAGCGAATGCAGCGACTGGAATCGGAAACCCGTCGCTGACAGGGTGCGAGGTCGGGAGAGACGGCACTCCCGACCGCTGCGCCCCACAAACCGACGCCCTCAATCTCCTCTCAGGGCTTGATATTCGTCCACAAAGCGGCGGGCGCAAATTGGAGCAGGTGACCGACATTGACCGTCGCAATCACAAAGTCGGAAACAGAAATGCCGGTATCGAGGGCTTGCGCGGCGATCAGCACATCACCCGTTCAGCTCTTTCGGGTCGGCGGTTGACGTGCCTTTTCCGTTTGCGGCGTTTCCTGCGGCAAGTCGGCGATAATCTCATCAATGACGCGCTCGACGGGCTTTTGCCGTTGTTTGGCATAAGCGGTCAAGCGGCGTTCTTGTTCCGGCGTCAAAGTCAGTGCCATTGGGTTCTCCTTTTGCGTGCTGTATTGTACTGCATTTGGCGGCGGGAGTGCATCGGCTGTGTTGGGGCGGGCAGGAGCGCGACGGTTTCAGGGCGGATAAACATTGTCGCGATGCCATTTGAGGGCTTGCGGGGCGGAGGAAAGATCGGGATTGTCGGGCAGGGAAAGCCGGGTAGAGATCACGTACCCGACTGAAAAACAGGAGTCCTGCGGACGCATAGTTTGGGAGGTCAGCGTTTGCTTTTGGGAATGTTTCAGGGCTGTTCGGGAGATGATAGGAGAGCAGAGCGATAAGGGAAACGCAGATGTGCCGAGAGGGGAAGCGGCTCTCTTGCCTATGTGAAAATCGGGCAGAGGAGAGAACGGATCACGTTTGCAGGAGATGTCCCTATGGTTGTTAGGCAATGGAGAGTAATTGCGGGGTGATCTGTTCGGCGGCAAGGAGATCGGATGGGGGCGTGCGATATGCCGCTCAGTCTTGCTGTCACAGGGTTGAGGGAACAATTTGGTTGGGTAGATACGTAATTGAGAGTGTGTAGGGATCGATGTTTTAGTCACTCCGAAGTTCGGTTTCTCACTGGATGCAATGAAGCAATCCAATCACTTTCCAATGGAGGAAACTATCATGGTTCGCACGAGTATGTCCTGGCTGGCAACTGCGGCGTGTTTGATCGCTTTGAGTTCTGCGAGTGGAGCTCAAGGCAAAAAAGAGGCGTCTTCTCCCAAGTTTCTTGTTAAAGCACAGGGGCATCCAATGCTTCATGGCTTTGAGGTGATGAGTAATAAGCGGGCGGATTTGCGGCTGGCGAGGGTAACGAAGCCGCTGGATGTCGCGTTCACGGACTGGTTACGTGCAGAGCGTCCCCATGTTTATAGACAGCATGAGATCGAGTTTATCGCTCGCAATGGGGGCAATCCAACGGGGAAACAAGCCACACAGCCTCCACCGAAACCGCAAAAGCGCACTAAGATAGCGCAAAAATAGGGCGCAGGAAGTACCCTTTTGACGTGTGAGCCGGAACCCCAAGGTTCCGGCTTGTTTGATTCTGGTGCAAGAGACGTTCCTTATTGCCGCAGAATGCTGTGCCGCTCGTCCTCGTTTTTGCCTCCAATCACAGTGAAGCGCGGGAACTCCTCTGTAAGATTTCCCCACCCTGTCACTGCTCTCCTTCGTACTTGGGCGAACGTGCTGTCAGGAGGATTGACTCCTTTTTCCCTCGGAGGAACAAGAGTGTGGAGGGCAAGGCTTGCTTCGCCCCAGAAGTCGCGTTGGGGTGAGGAGGAAGACTCAGGGCAGAGTCCGGGTAGAGATCACGTACCCGACTGAAAAACAGGCGTCCTGCGGACGCACAATTTGGGAGGTTGTGCGTCTGGTCTGAGGCGTCACTTATTCGAGAATGTTGTCGTGCTGGATACCGATAATGAGTTGGCGAATACGTTCGATGCCTTCGGGTGTATGCTCGTGCTTGATGAAAGTCACGGGGATTTGCTTTTGGCGCAGAGAGGGATCGAGGCGGATGGCTTGCCGGATTGCCTGAACGCGGTCAAAGCCGTCAAGGGTGAGGAAGGTTTGGGAACCGTCGAGGCGCAGTAGTCCGAAGCCGGGTTCACAATCCGCTATCTCATCGAGCAGGTTCATGCTCTCAATGTGCATCGGAGTAAACGCTGGACTTCCTCCCGATACAGAGATGAAAATCGGGCGAAAATGGTATTGGATTGCGGCATCAAATACGCTCGGCGGCATAGGAGGCGGAACCTACAGCATGGGCGAAACCGTTGCCTCGATTACCTTTCCCGACCTAACTACCGCCGTCGAAGCCATCTTCGCCCCATAACACAAACTGCCCCGTCTCCACAGTGGAAACGGGGCGGCTTGGATTGGAGCGCACAGATTGCGGGCGATGTCTTGCGGCTGTCCTCTCCCGTTATTTTGGGGCAACTGTGAGAGCAAGCCGAAACAAGGTACGGTAACTGCCGTGCAGTGCGCTCTCGGCGTCAATCTTCAACGAAGTAAGCGACAATTTCTGATTTTCTTTGTCCCGCAGAAGCCCGACTTCCGGGGCAAGAGAGAGAACCGTCTTCTGCTGTTCAAGGGAGAGTGAGGAAAGCATCAGTTGGTCTGCCCAAAGTTGTTGTTTTTGCTCTGCCGTCAAAGACGCATAGAACCGAGCCGTTCGCCATCCCTTTAATACATTTTCTGCAAAAGCACGAAATGGAAATGTTCCAGATTGCGCTAAAGTGGCTTCAACCCCTGTGCGAAAAGGAATTTTACTCGCAGCAGGTGATTCCGCTTCCCCCTCACGGATACAAAG
>CAZPZP010000637.1:0-3065 GCA_964591025.1 uncultured Chthonomonadaceae bacterium | reverse complement strand
ATTTATTCTGCTGTACTCTTGCAAGAGGTCTATTTAAGAACGCGAGGGAATTCTGTTGGGATATGCCGTCGTATGTCTTATTGAGCAAAATTCGTGCCGAACAAAACGCCCTGCTCCGAATTTTGAGAGATGGGCGATATTTGTGCGAAAACTCTGGTCAAGGCTTCGCGCCCATCGCCTTGATCATCTCGCCGGAGAAGGTTTCGGGATGCTCGAAATCCAAATTAATCGGCATTCCCGTTTGTGGCAGGGAGATCGTCATTGACCAGACGCGCCAGACTCCGTCCTCACGATTGAGTTTGACCATGCCCTCGATGGGATTGCCCTTGACATCTTTAGAGGAGACCGGAACCTCCGCCGCACTCTCGGCAATCACAGGTTTGCCGACGGTGTAGGGCGTCGCGCTTTTGGCGTTGATATTGAACGCTTTGCCTTCGGGCGAGTCCATTTTCGCCTGTGCCGCTTGCGTCATGTGACCGATAAAGGCAGCGCGATCCCCTGTGTTGCTTGCCGCCAAAAACGCCGTTGTTGTCTCACGCACGGCGTCGGGATCGCTTTTGCCGCAGCCAAGCAAGTTGAGGACAAGACAGCAAAGAGAAAGAAACGAAAGCAAGCGTGTCATGGGATTTCTCCTTCCGCTTTGAGAGAGTTTGCCGCACCGATTTTTAGAGGGGGTTGATGTCGTTGCGGATATGCCATTATAATACCCGCAGGAAACGCCGCAGTGAAGGGACGATAACGAGAATGGGAATTCGCGCAGGAGTTTTGACGGTGAGCGATGGGTGTGCACGGGGCGAACGCGAGGACATTTCGGGGCAGGTCTTGGTGGAAACGCTCAAATCCGGCGGCTATGAAATTGTGGCGCATCGGCTTGTGCCGGACGAAATGGAACAAATCGAAGCGGCATTGCGGGAGATGTGTTCTCGTTGTTCGCTGATCCTCACGACGGGCGGAACAGGATTTGCGCCCCGCGACATCACGCCGGAAGCGACCAAGCGCGTCATCGAGCGAAACGCGCCCGGACTGTCCGAACTGCTGCGCTGGACGGGCTACCAAAAATTCCCGCGTGCCGTGCTGTCTCGCGGCGTGTCGGGAATCGCGGGGCAAACCCTGATTATCAACCTGCCCGGCAGTATCAGCGGAGTGCGAGACGGGTTAGAAGTGTTGCTACCGCTTCTGCCGCACGCCATTGCACTTCTCAAAGATGAACCCGTAGACCATACGTCAGTTTCTCCCTCAGTTCCACAAACGAAGAATGAAGAAGATTCGCCGCCAACCTCCGTGATTTTGATTGAGGCGAACATTGACGATCTTTCGCCGGAACTCTATGAGCTTGTCATGGAGCGATTGTTTGCGTCCGGCGCGTTGGATGTGTTCCTGACGCCCATTCAGATGAAGAAAAATCGTCCCGGCATTTTGCTCAGCGTGCTGTGCAAGCCCGAACATCAGGACACTTTGACCGACATCGTTTTTGCAGAAACCAGCACGTTCGGCGTTCGTTATTCTTCACGAGAGCGTACCATTTTGGCGCGTCAATGGCAGACTGTGACAACGGAATACGGCGAAATCCGCTTGAAAATCGGAACACAGAACGGCGTTGTGCGAACCGTTGCGCCCGAATATGACGACGTAAAAGCGGCGGCATTGACGTTCGGCGTTCCTGCGAAAACTGTTGTTGCCGTTGCTCTGCAAGCCTATCAGTCATCTATTCTATTAACGATAAGTGAGGATTAAAACCTTTGCGACCCAGAAATTTTCTATTATTGACGCTGTTCGCTTTTCTCTTGGTGGTAAATCGTTCTATGGCTTACGCTCAAGTTGTGCTGCCCTCTGCGCTTGTCAATGCCCATGCACACAACGATTACGCTCATAAGCGTCCCCTTTTCGATGCGTTGGAGCAGGGATTTTGCAGTGTCGAAGCCGATATTCATCTGGTGGACGGGCAGCTTCTCGTCGCTCATGACCGGCGAGATGTCAAACCCGAACGCACGCTTCAAGCCCTCTATCTCGATCCTCTCCGCGCACAAGCCCGCAAAAATCGGGGACGGATTTATCGCGACAGCCCTATGTTCTACCTGATGATTGATGTCAAAGCCGATGCTGAAGCGACCTATTCGGCTCTACGCGAAGTTCTTAAACAGTATGCCGATATTCTCACGGAATTTGGGGAGAAGCGACTGCGAAAACGCGCAGTGACCGTTGTGATTTCGGGGGCGCGGGCGGTGGAGACGATGAAAGCCGAAAAGCGACGGTTCGCCGGAATTGACGGGCGTCTATCAGACCTCGAATCGGGGTTGCCGCCTACGGTCTTCCCTTGGATCAGCGACGACTGGAACAGTGTTTTCAAGTGGCGCGGAACCGGCGACTTTCCCGAAGAGCAAAAGCAGAAACTCAAAACTCTCATCGAAACGGCTCATAAACACGGCTATAAAGTGCGGTTTTGGGGTGCGCCCAACTCCGAGGCGATTTGGCGCGTGCACAAAGAGGCAGGCGTCGATCTTATCAATGCAGATAATCTGATCGGTCTGCGCGAGTTTCTCCTCAAACCCTAAATTTTGTGTGACGATTCAGGCATGGCATTGAGGTTGGAGAGGGCTGCCTGCCATGACGTGTTGGAGTGCTGACAGGAGCGATTGCCCTTAATTTCGCATTGTGGAGACAGAAAAACGTATCGGGCAGAACGCTTCGGCTCCTGAGACGGTGCGGAAACACCCGGAGATTTTCTGTTTGATTTTCCTCATTCGAACGTCTCGCTCGGCTCAGTTGGTGTCGCAGGGAACGGCAAAGTCGTGGAGAAACCGCAAGACCGCTTCCTCTCTCTGCTCTAACCGCGCCAAGAGGTTTTGTGCCGGAGTTTGCTCTTCACAGTGCGGACAGGCGCACTGCTTGGTGCGATGTTCGGTGACAAGAAGGCGCAGAGGAGGCAAGTCCAATATCTGTCGCCGCTGTCGGCTGTCCTGCGTTGCCCGCCGGGGTCAAGTTCGGCGACGGTGCGGGCTATCAACACCCGCCTTGCGCTCCCTTTAAGTAGACCTCTTGCAAGAGTACAGCGAAATGAATTTCTC
>CAZPZP010000636.1:0-3083 GCA_964591025.1 uncultured Chthonomonadaceae bacterium | reverse complement strand
TGTGTTCATTGAGACTTATAATCGCATCTTATCTGCTACTGTCCGACAGAGTTAATTTGAAAAATCTTCAAATTTTGACGATAGCTTCTCAGTAATTTTACGTTTTTCCTTTCGCGATCTACATTCTCCTATGAGGTGACATTTCATGTCTGAACAGCATTACAACCGACGACAGTTTCTGCGCTCGACGGGGGCGGTGATAGCGGCAACCATACTGCCTCTGCAACGCGGGTTCGCCGCACCGAAATCCGATACGCTTCGGCTCGCTTTGATTGGCACAGGCGGGCAGTCCGGCGGCGATGTGCCGGAACTGCTCTCGCACGGCAGTGTCAAGATCATGGCGGTTTGCGATGTGGATCGGGCGGCGCGTGAGCGTGCCATTCAAGCCTATAAACTGGAAAACGTCCCGCAGTTTGTGGATTTTCGCGAGATGCTTGCGAAAATGTCAGGTGACCTTGACGCGGTTCATGTCGCGACCCCCGATCATATCCACGCGCCCGCTGGATTGACTGCGATGGCTGCCGGTCTGCACGCCTACGTTCAGAAGCCGCTCACGCGGAGCGTCGGCGAGGCGATTGCCTTCAAGAAAGCGGCGGCAAAAAATCCCCGTCTTGTGACGCAGATGGGTGTTCAGATTCACGCGGATGCCGCGTACCGCACCGCCGTCAGTTGGCTTCAAGCGGGCGTCATCGGGAAAGTCCGCGAGGTGCATACCTTTTGCTCGAAAGGCTGGGGCGGCGCACTTCCTGCCAAAAGCCCCGACCCCATCCCGGACGGACTTGACTGGGAACTTTATTGTGGTGCTACGACAAAAATGCCCTATGTCAACGGCTATTACCATCCCGGCAACTGGCGTAAATGGCAAGCATTCGGAACAGGCACACTTGGCGATATGGCGTGCCATCTCTTCGATCCGGTCTTCACGGCGATCCAACCCGGCGCAGTCAAGAGTGTCGTCTCTTATGGCGAAGCCCCTCCCACTCCAGAGCATTTCCCCTACAACGCGCATATCGAATGGAAACTTGGCGGCTCCCGCTATACAACTCCCGAACTTACTGTCCACTGGTATCATGGCGACACGCACGCCCCGGAGGAGATGTTCCCTAAAGATGCACCCGTTCCCGGAATCGGCTCTTTGGTGATCGGTGAAAATGGGACATTGATATTGCCGCACTGGAGTATTCCCTTCGTTTCTGATAAAGACGGCAAACGTGTGGAGATGCTTCCGCCGCGTGAGCCTTCTGCTAACCACTATCACGAATGGGTGAACGCTGCACTGAAGCGCACTGAGGGAAAATGCGGAGCGCACTTTGAGTATGCTGCTGCGATGACTGCGGTGATTTTGATGGGCAATATCGCGATGTGGCAGCCCAACAAAACTTTCCTGTGGGATGCCAAAAGAGAACGCTTCAAGGGAGAGGGCGCGAACGAGATCAATAAGCGTTTGTTGCCCGTCTATCGCGATGGCTGGAAGATTCCGTTCGTAAATGGATAGCAGGAGAGCGATGTGGAACGGATTGTGCAAAGTCTTGCAGCAAGCGATACCGTAATCAAAACTGTCGAAACTTTGCGTGACGAAATGACTCATATCGGGCAGGAACTCGCCGCAAAATTTGCCTTTTCTTATCCGCATCGCCTCGAAAAAACGGTGCGAGACGGCTGGACGCAGTACCGGACACGAGACACGAAAGGATGAACCACAATGCTGGACGTTGACGCGGGGCGCGGACCCGTACAATGCGACGGAATTTCACGACGGCAGATGCTGCGTCTCGGCGCACTCTCTATCATGGGATTGACCCTGCCCGACCTGCTGCGCCTCGAAGCCGCTCAAGCCGCAACAAAAGTCGCCACGAAGGCAAAAGCCAAAAATGTTCTGCTCGTCTATCTCGGCGGCGGACTGACCCATCATGACTCGTTCGACCCGAAGCCCGATCAACCGCAGGAGATTCGCGGCAAATATGGCGTCATCAAAACGGGGCTGTCCGGCGTGCGGTTCAGCGACCAAATGAAAGAAATGGCGAAAATCACTGACCTCTATGCCCTGTGTCGCGGGCAAGTCGTCGGGAGCGATCACCACGAAACCGCTGCACAATGGATGCTGACCGGCAATTACGGCGTGATGCAGGGCGGCGATCATCCGTCCATCGGCAGCATCATCTCCCACGAAATGAATCCGCTCAATACCCTTCCGCCCTATGTTGCCATTCCCCGCAATCACTCGTTCACATGGGAACTCGGCAAAGCGGCGTGGCTCGGCGAACGCTACGAGTCGTTCAAGGCGGGCAGCTGCGGCGACAACAACTGGAAAGTCCCGAATTTGTCTCTCCTCGATGGCGTAGACCAGAACCGCCTTAATCGCCGCCAGTCCATGCTTAAAGCGGTGGACACTCTCGCCAAAAGAGTGGAAGCCTCCGATGCGATTGGCTCGATGGATACTTTCTATCAACGCGCCACGCAGATGATTGTCTCTTCCGAAGCGCGGCAAGCGTTCGACCTTTCCAAAGAGGACGAGAAAACTCAGGAGATGTACGGCAAAGACTTTTGGGGCAAACAAGCCCTGCTCGCTCGCCGGATGATCGAGGCAAATGTTCGCTTTGTCCTGCTCTGTCAAGGCGGCTGGGATCACCACTCCAACATTTTCCCCGCGTGCGATAAGGCACTGCCCGGCTTGGATCGCTCCCTCTCCGCTCTCCTCAAAGATATGAAACAGCGCGGTTTGCTTGACGAAACGCTTGTCGCGATCTACGGCGATTTCGGGCGCACGAGCAAGATCAACAAAGACAACGGGCGCGATCATTGGGGCAATTCGGGAAGTATGATCTTCGCGGGTGCGGGCGTGCGCGGCGGTCAAGTCATCGGAGCCACCGACGAACGCGGCGAATACACCGTTGAGCGTCCCATTCGCCCGCCGGAAGTTGCGGCAACGATCTATCACGCGCTCGGCATTGATTACGAAAAAGCCCTGTATACGCCGCAGAATCGCCCTGTCCCGCTCTTGCCGGAATGCGAGCCGATCCGCGAACTCTGGGCATAGATTCAGAACCACAGGGAACACGGGGACACAGGGGCAATGCAAAATA
>CAZPZP010000635.1:0-3097 GCA_964591025.1 uncultured Chthonomonadaceae bacterium | reverse complement strand
GTGAGTTACCAACAAAGAATCATAGGGCATAAAAAGAAGCACAGAGAAACTTATTAAGAATCTCTGTGCTTTGGGTACAGTGTCCTAAAACCTATAACCTAATCTCTGCATTGTCTGTCCCCTGTCTCCTATGTCAGCGTTGGCGGCGCGTACCGCCATTGTCCAAATGCTGCTCTTTCGCCTTCAGCTCTGCAATTTTGGATTGCATTGCCGAACTGACTTTCTTTTGATCGGGATCGCGTTTGGCTTGCGCTTCCGCCGTATTGAAGTCACGGAGCGTTTTATCATCTGCCATTTTAGGACGAAGCCATGAAAAATAGCCGATGCCAAGCACAATCACAACAAGGGCGATGATGGGAAAGATCGGATTGATCTCCATTTCGCGCATCTTCTCTATGAGCGATTTATTGCCGGATTTTCCTTGAGCCATCTCGATTCTCCTCTACTCTCACTGCAAATCTCTGCTAAGAGAACTGCCTTCCTTGCTTGCACGCCCAAACAGTTAGAAGGCAGTTCGATGACGAGGAAACCGCTTTATTCGACGCCTTGCGGAACCTGCTCCAGACTCCACATTTCGCCCTTGATTTGAGAGGGACGCATCCATTTGGAGTGTCCATCGAGCCAGCCGATATTCAAGCCTTGAGAGAAACGATGCGGCTCTGTGATGATGACACTGTTATCGGCGCGTCCGCCGCCCGTGATGAACAGCTGCCCGATGGTAGAACTGCCATCAATTTCGAGTGATTTCGCGGCGGAAGCACCATCGGCACTGCTTGCCGCTAAAGCCTCCAGATTTGCCCAAGTGTTCAGACCCGCTTGATAAATGCTGGAGTTGGAATTGTAGAACCAAATGGTCGTTGCCGGGGCAACAGATGCCGCAAGAGCCACAGCCGCTTGGTTTGGCAACGGAACTCCTACTCCGCTGCGACAGACTCCGTCGTTCCAGTTGGCAGGAGGAGTGCCACCGCCAGTGTTGCCTGCTGCATTGTAACCGGCAGCATATTCATCGTTGGATGAGTTGACGTTGATGCCATACCCGAAGAACGGCGAATCCGAGCGGTTCGGGCTAGTGAACATCTGCATATTTTTAGTGTAAGGGTGGACTAATTCAGGCCATGTTCGCCAGTTACGGCTCCAGAGATTGGGCGGATTGGTGGTTGCCGGACCTCCGCAGGTGCGTAATGCAGGACTAAGCAGAGTTTCGTCATAATCCTGAATGTACATCAGAGCCGACATCGTCATCTGCTTCATATTGGAGAGATCGCTGGTCTGTCGGGCTTTGCCGCGTGCCTGTGCAAAAACAGGAAAGAGGATAGCCGCGAGTATCGCGATAATGGCGATAACCACGAGGAGTTCGATAAGAGTGAAGCCTTGCTTCTTGGTAAGGTGGCGCATCGGTTTGGTTCCTTTCCTGTCAAAGAGGAAGGTGTTGCTCGTCTGCTTTCGCTCATGGGAGGCAGATCGAGAATATTGCTGAACCTGATGGTGGTGAAATGTCCAAACAAAGGAAGGGCGTGTCCCCTTGTCGCGCATTGCGCTTAGAACATAAGGCATCTTACCAAATTCTGATGGAATTGTCAACAAAAAGATTCACTTTTGTCACGTTCTCCGTTTGCCAAGAGAAAAAATTGTCGGCAAACGGAGAAATTTCAGAGCAAAACTCAAATTGAGAGGGGTTTGGTGCTGTCGCCGAAGCGTTCAACGGGGTGTCCCAACTTGTCGAGGATGGCGGTATAAAGGTTGCAAAGCGGCGTTTTTTCGGGCGAAATAAGATGGCGTCCGGTGCGGAGTGTGCCGCCACCTTTGCCCGCCAAAATCACTGGCAAATTATACGGGCTATGGGCGTTGCCGTCTTTCATACCTCCGGCGAACAGAATCATGCTGTTATCGAGCAGATTACTATTGCCTTCCGGCAGCGATTTGAGGCGTTCGAGGAGATAGGCATATTGGGCGACGTGCCACTGATTGATCTTTTGGTACTGCTCCAGTTTGTCCTTGTGGTTTTCGTGGTGCGAAATTTCGTGATGTCCGCCGCGAACGCCGGGCAGAAACGAAAAATTGCGTCCCGTCACTTCGTTGCCGAACATAAAGGTCGAAACCCGTGTCGAGTCCGTCCAGAATGCCAGCGCAATGATCTCCATCATGATGCGGACTTGCTCGGTATGGTCTATAGAGCGTTCTTGGGAGAGTTTGGCGGGGTCTTGATAATAATCCTTGATTCGCCCGCCTAACTTTTCGATTTCGGCACGCACACGCGGCGAATCGAGATACTGCTCTTTGCGCTTGGTGGCATCGAAGGCGATTCGCTTTTCGACGGAACGGACAGCGTCATAATATTCGTTGAGTTTGTGTTTGTCCGCCGCGCCGAGCCGCTTTTCGAGGCGTTTGGCATCAGCCATGACCGCATCGAGAATACTGCGGTCAGCGGGATTCAAGCCACTGCCCTGTTTCGCGTTGGAGCGGAACAGACGGTCAAAGGCGAGCTGCGGATTGACTTCGCGGGTAACGGGCGTGGTAGGCGTACTCCATGAAATATGCGACCCATAAAGGCTGGTATACCCGACATTGGTATCAACATAAGTCGTTGGCTGTTCGATGCTAAGTTCGAGCGAGGGCAGGGGGGTATTGTGTCCGACCTGCTGCGCGATGTATTGATCGAGCGAAATGCCGCCACAGCGCAGATTACTTCCTGTGGTTTTGGTAATGGCGGTTCCGACGAGAAGCGGCGCGACTTTAGCATAATGTCCGTCTCCTTCGATGCTGTTTTTGTTCATCAATTCGGTTAGAACCAGCACATCGGATTTGACCTTTTCGAGCGGGGAGAGCGTTGGCGACAGCGTGAAGTCCGCGCCGCCGGTTCCCTGCGGTGTCCAAGCCGCTGGATTGACGCCATTAGGCATATAAAGCATGGCAAAGCGCACAGGCGACTTGGCGGAATCAGCCGCTGCGGCGAGCGGTTGCATCGCCTCCAAAAGCGGCAGTGCCATTGTGACGCCCATCCCTTTGAGCAATGTGCGGCGTGAGAGTTTGGCGGTTTCGGACATGGTTTTTTCCTTGTAACTCACCTCTCGCAGCGGGTACTGAAAGTACCCGGCAA
>CAZPZP010000634.1:0-3101 GCA_964591025.1 uncultured Chthonomonadaceae bacterium | reverse complement strand
GTTCTTGGCGCACTCGCCGCAGACATAATCCAATCTAATGCGGTGCGGTTGGGTCTTCTTGGATAAGGAGATAGTCGCAAATTTCGGATTGAATCTCTCGAATACGATGCTCATAACTCTCGGAGACAAGCGGAATCAATGTGGGCTGAGTCTCTTGCAGATGGAGCTGCATCGCCTCCAACATCCCCTTGAAACTCGACAACTGCTTCAGGGCGATATGAAACTGTTCTTGGTTCGCTATCATAGTTCAACCTCCACAACACCTTTGGGAATGCGGGTCACTTTGTCATAATCGAAGCCGTCAGTACGGCACATCTGCGGAAATTTGCGGGTGGCAGCTTCCGAAAAATAGAAAATATCACCCCAGCCGTGTTGCTTGCAATACACATAGTTTACCAGCATAGCCGCTTCTACATCATGTGCCAAGATCGCCTCGATGCTTTCGTTGCCAACAAAAATGGTATCGAAGTCGCCGGGATTGGGCTTCTGCGAAATAAAACTGCCGTCTAAAATCAGATAGCCGTTGATACCTTTGGTTCTCAGAAGATCGCGCCATTCAATGAGGTTCCCCAAAACCCGCGCTCGAACGCTGTTTGCTTCGCCGCCAAAAACCGTCGCAATCTCTTCCCAAGTCGTTTGGTGATGACCTTCGGGCAACCAACCATCTTCACGAAAATCGGGTAAAGCCATAATTTATCTCTCCTCTGAAAATTTCGCGGGATAAGGCGTTTGGAAGCGATGACGCCCTGCGCCGACGGTTTTGTGGAGTTGCGGCAGAACGATCTCAGCGGAGCAGTTTTCCGGCACATCCACGACAAGATGCCACTGTTCGCCCTGACGCCGCCAATCCACCTTCACGTCACCGGACGCGAGAGGAACACTCCCCCGCGCCCAATCGAGTCCGCACGGTTTCGGTGCGAAAACAATCTGATTTGCGCCGCGCACCTGCACTCCCAAAACCCGCGTGGACAGTTGGCGCAGGGGAGTCGCGCCCCACCCATGACTCAAATCGCCGGTTGTCCACATCTCACGGAGCGATTGCGTTGCTTCGTTGATTTTCCAGCGTTTCATCTGCGCCAACCCCAAGCGTTCAAAGAGTCCGCAGTGTGCCAACGCCTCGAAAACGAAGTGCATGAAATAGGGCTGACAGGTGAAATTCTTGCTGTTCATGGCGCGTTCCAGAATCTCCGCCTGTTGGTCTTTCGGAGCGAGATCATACAGAACCGCGAGAATGTTGACGTGCGCGGTGAACGTCTCGATCTCCTTGTCGGCGGGAAGCCACTGCCCCGGCTTGACCGAACTCTGAAACGGCTTGCCATCGCGATACAGCCCTTTTGCCTCGACCCAAAACTCCCGCTGAAAGGCGTCGGCAATCTCGGTGCGGAGACGGGAGTATGCCGCTTCCCGCACAGCGTCGCTCGTCAACTCTGCCACGCACCGCGCATCGTCCAACGCCCGATAGTAGAATGCCGTGAGATAGCCCTGCCCGATGACGGCGGGCGGATGGTGTCCGGGAAAGCCCTCGATGTCCACCCAATCCATAAACATATAGTTTGGGGCTTCCGAGAGTAGTCCGTTTTTGCCGCGATACCCCGCAAACGTGTCCAGCAGCGAATGTACGGCAGGAGCCAATTCACGGACGAGCGCGGTGTCTCCCGTATGGTCGTAATAGTCCCTCAGCATTTGCAGCCACAACAGCGCGTAACTGGTATGAAACACCTGATTTTTGCATTGCCCCATGATCCACGCATATTTCCGCAAATCTTGGCGTGTCAGGGCGGGCTGAAAGAACGCGGCGTAGTTGATGAGGCTGAGAATCATATAGTCGCCGGGATCGGAAATCGGCTCCTGATGGTGCGGCGAATCGAGGTGATGCGTTTGGAGGCAAATCTGAGTCGCCCAGCGGCACACGCTCCACAGCCGCGTGAATTCGGGATCACTGCACGCGAAACTGCCCCGATACGCCACCGGCTGACTGGCAAAAACCGCCCGCACGTCTTTGATTGTGAGCGGTTCCTGCAAACCTGTCGCCCGCAAATTGATCACCGAAAAACTGTCCAGAAACGGCAGTTCAATCTGCTGTTCCGTACCCGAAAGGACAATCGCGGCGGCACGATGGAAGCCGGGCGCGTCGGGTTCGTTCGGCTCAATATGCAGAGTGCCGCCGCGCCCGCCCTGAACCGTCAAGCCAACAAATGCGGGCAGAACGCGATCATACCGCACCGTCAAGCCGCCGTCCGTCTCAAGGGTCACGGGAAAATTATTGCGCTTTGTTTTGACATTGGGCGTGATGCGCTTGAGTTCGGTATGCGGATAAAGGGCTTCCATTCGCGCCGGAATTTCGCTCGGAACAAGGGGCTGCCACACATCTTGGACAGCAACGGCGTTTTGCCATCCATTGGCTTGGAAACCGGCGATCCGCCAGCCCGTCGGTTCCTGCGTGCCGTCGTAGTGCCAGCGTCCGTTGCGATTCTGCCAATGAGTGGAAGCAATTGTCTGCCACTGATTATCCGTTTGGAGCAGAGTGGTTTCGCCGTCCTCTAACTCACAAAGAAAATGTCCCGGCTGCCGCGAACCTTCCCAACCGATCAGCGGCTGAGCGAACACCTCGACAGCGAAAACATTCTTGCCCTGCCGAAGCAAATGCGTGAGATCGCATAGGTCATAAAACCATTTTCCAGTGGGGACGCGGTGATAGTCCATCCCTATATCGGCAGGACCTCGCGCCGCCAGATGACCGTTCACCCAAAGCCGATAAGAGATGTCAGCACTGAGGGAGGCAATTGCAGAAACAGGACGGGTCACAAGGTCGAACTCACGGCGAAACAGAATCACTGAGGCAGAAGGCTTCTGCTCCGGCAGACTGATCCATTTGGCTCTCCAAGGCGTGCGCTTCGGCTCAAGTGGTGTATAACGAAAACCTTTTGCCTGCACGCCGTCCTTCTGCACTGCGATATGCAAATTGGGAGCAGAAACAGGGGCGCGTAGATCGGGCGGTTTCGGGGCGGCTTCCGCTGTTTCCTGTGCGAGCAAGGGAAATGCCAATGTCAGGGCGAGGGTTTCTCTGCGTGTCAGGGACATATCTTAGTCTGCCCTTTCAG
>CAZPZP010000633.1:0-3111 GCA_964591025.1 uncultured Chthonomonadaceae bacterium | reverse complement strand
GCTCACAACTCGCCTACTATGAATGGGATGTCACCGCCTATGTTCAGAGCGAGTTTGCGGCGGGACGCAAAATCGTTGCGCTTGCCGTAAAGATGGACGTGCTGCCCGCAGATGGTCTCCGCGATAACTTCTATTCCAAAGAAGCCGGAACCAATCCGCCGCGCCTTGCTCTGGCATCGGGGGGCGAGTCGTCGTTCCTCATTGATTTCTCGCAGGGGTTTACGGGGGCGCAGGGGATGACGCTCAACGGCAGTTCCGTATGGAGCGGCTCACGCTTGCGTCTCAACGATGGCGGCGGCGGTCAAGCGAGCAGTGCATTCTGGAACACTCCGGTTCCGGTGGCGTCGTTCCGCACGACGTTTCAGTTCCAACTGACCAATGCACAAGCGGACGGATGCGCGTTCGTTCTCCAGAACAATGCGCCGACTGCATTGGGCGGACCCGGCGGCGGACTCGGCTACGGTCCTGATCCGGGTGTCAACGCGGCGAGCATACCGAACAGCGTCTGTCTCAAGTTCGATCTTTATAACAACGCCGGGGAAGGCAATAACTCAACGGGTGTTTTCACGGGCGGCGTTTCGCCATTTGCCCCCGCGAACGACCTCAACGGCACAGGCATCGACCTGCACATCGGCAATATCTTCCGCGCCGATGTGACCTATAACGGCACGCAGTTGACAGTGAAAATCACGGATACGGTCACGAATGCGACAGTGACGCACAACTACACTGTGGATATTCCCGCGACACTCGGAGCGACAACAGGCTATGTCGGCTTCTCCGGCGGCACGGGCGGGCTGACCGCAATTCAGGAAATCCTGACATGGACATACGGACTCTGATGCGCCAAAATCAACGCCTCACACCTTTCCCCTTGCTCGGATTTTTCGGGCAGGGGGGCGTTTTTCTGCTCCTCATTTTCGGTGCGGCACACGCTCAACAGGCGAAGCCAACCGTTCCCGCACTGCCGCGCTACTCCGTTGAAGTTTTGAGCGAGATGCCGCGTGCCTCTGCCGATGCTCTGCCCGGATTGAATGCAAAGGGAGAAGTCGCCTTTTGGAAAGAAACACCTCGTTTTGCAATCCATCCTGCGGCTTGGAAGGGAAAGAAACGCGACGATCCCGCTTTGCCCAACGGCTACAAAAGCGGCTTGCTGTGCGGCATCAATGAGGGTGGGGAACTGGTTGGCTGGATCAATACCAGTGCCGCGCTCGATGACAGCAAAGCCGCCATTCGCGCCTTTTCTTATGTGCAAGGCAAATTACGCCTCTTGGAAACATTGGGCGGCAGCGACAGCGCAGCATATGGGATCAGCACTGCGGGGCAGATTGTCGGCTTGTCTTCTCTCAAAGACGGTGCGCGGCACGCCTTTGTCGAAGCCAATGGCAAAATGACCGATTTGGGCGTTCTGCCGGATGGAAAATACAGCATCGCTTATGCCGTCAATGTGGCGGGCGACATTGTTGGCAGCAGTGAGGAGGGCGGCAAGCAGTGGGCGGTTATGTGGCGCAAAAACGCGATTCAGAAATTGGAACAACATGAAGACGCTGTTGGCAGTCAGGCACGCGCCATCAACGATGCGGGGCAGATTGTCGGTTATATTCGCACCAATGAAAACGAGACGCACGCCTTCCTGTATGAGAAGGGCAAAATGACCGACATCGGCACATTGGGCGATGAACCGAGCGTCGCAAACAGTATCAACACAAGAGGAATTATTGTCGGAGCCTCGAATAATGCAGGCAAGCGAAAGCGGGCATACATCTACCAGAACGCCACAATGACCGACCTCAATACGCTGATCTCTGCCGACTCCGGCTTTCTGCTTCAAGAGGCGTGCCGCATCAATGACGCGGGGCAGATTCTCTGTTTTGCCCGCAACAAAGACCGTCAAACCGTCCTTGTCCTCCTCACGCCGCAACCATAGCCAACTGTTGTCACATTGTTTGAATTTCCTGATTTCCCTGAACGATTTTGAGATGGAAACCACCGACTGAGTATGGCTGAACAGTTACGATTTCTCTATAATTCGCCTTCAAGACCGTCCATATTCGTCGAACAACTCTGCCACACGCTGCCCGACCATCTCTTGAAAGTCATCGCGAGGAATAGAATTGGCATGGCGAAGATTGTTGTTGAGATACTCGAACCGCGCCGTATCCCGCGAACTGACGCGGTGCGTCAACTCTTCCGGCAAGGCAGCGCATATTTCCGAAATCGGGGCTTTGGGATCAAGAATGATGTCTTCGCCGTCCCAATAAGCGATTTGGCGCGGCGGGATTTTGGGGTCGAACAGGGGCGTGCAACCGTGCCGTTCACACAAATACCAGCGATACCAGCACTCGGAGCGCGGCATTCCTTTGGTGAGTTCGTGAAAGACGGCGTGAGCGCACAATTCGGCTTCGTAGGCGACACGCGGGTTAGTTTTAGGGAACATTGGGAGTCTCTCTTTCCAAATATTCAGTTTTTCTGGTTACACTTTGGGCGTTTGCGGGTCGTCCGAGTCCGGCAATCGCGTCAAAAACGACTCAAGCAACTCGGTATTGCGTCGCAGGGTCTCTTTCCAGAGTTCGCGTTCACGTCCCGGCGGCATCTTCGCCAATGCCCGCCCGAATCGCCCCAGCCACTCCTGCGCGTCCGGCTCCATCTCCGCCTCATACCTCATCGTCGGCGCGGCATTCGTGGCAGTTTGCGCTTCCCGTTCGTCAACCTCTTCCGGCACAAACCCCGCACGCATCAGTAAAGGGCGCGGATCGGTATGGAAGCCGCGTGCAAAACGGCGGATCGTCTCCGGCGTGCGGGCGTTCCCATTCGCAAGCTCTCCTACCGTCGCGGGAGAGAGTCCCGTCAATCGCTCGGCTTGCCGATAGGACATCCGCTTGCCATCCGTCCCATGCTGAATCAGAATTGTGTTGACCGCCTCTTGTAAAGCGGGGCGTGCGCGTGCCATCAGTGTTTTCCCTCTCAAGTCACATCTCCCCCGTTTTACCAGACAAATTCGCACTTGTCAAGAGCAAAAACAGCAGAGGAGAAAGGGAGAAGGAGAGACGAAGAGAATAAGAACCACGGAGACACGGAGAACACGGAGAAAATTCAAAGGAAATTTCTGTA
>CAZPZP010000632.1:0-3111 GCA_964591025.1 uncultured Chthonomonadaceae bacterium | reverse complement strand
CTTAATTACACACGAGGGCGCATCATTCGCACAAATCAAACCGATTGTGCCGCTTCCTCTGCCATCTCCTCGCCAACCGGGGATAGACGAGGGCAGACTTATTGTGCCGGACGACATCATGGAGCCTCTGCCCGATTCAATCACTGAAGCCGTGTCATCGCCAACAATTTCAGCATTCTCCCGATTTCTATGGATCATGCTCTGCTGACTAATACCCTTCCTCTACATCACAAAGACCCGTTTGATCGCATTCTCATTGCTCAAAGTATCATCGAAAAATTATCTGTTCTTACAGATGATCCAATGATTTCTGAATATGAAGTCACAGTGATTTAGTGAGAAGTTTTAGTTCAGCGGCACTTCGTAGAGCGGGCTGTTTTTATTCTCGGAAGTGAGATACACCGCTTTGCCGTCGGGGCGATAGGAGATCGCTTCGCCCTGCGACAGCAACGGCAGTACGCGCTGACGGCGCGTTCCCTTAAGAGCGTCTTGAAGCGATTGATTGGGCGCGATATTCCACTCATACGCCGTCAGATAATTTCGCAGGATGACGCGCCGACCATCGGGAGCGAATGCACCGTCGCTGATGAGACGCTCTGCCTCGCCCAATCGCCCCGAAAAGCCGCTCGGAAACGACACGGTTCCCAACTTCTTGAGCGTGACCCGTTCGTTCGGGCGAAGCGGCATCGGAAACGCATAAATCCCACTCACACCATCAGGCATTTTGGTAATCAAAAAGACTTCGCCCGTTTGCGGATGAACCATCAGCGTTTCGCAGTTTTTCGAGCCGTCAGGAAAGCGATAAGGGAACTTCTCCGCAATAATTGTATCGAGTTCGTCTTTGATTTTGGCGGTATTGACTCGCGGCTCAGGGATGCGATAAATCACGGTATCGTCCCGGCTGAATCCATTATCCCCGACATCGCCAATATAGATCGCCGGTTTTCCGCCGCGTCCGGGTCCGATGCTCATCGCCTCCCAGTCTGAATTGCTCGCGCCGGAGACCGTGTAGCGTGCCAGCGTTTCGCCTTTAAGGTTGATGGCGAAAAGATAGGGACCGTCGCCGCTATCGTTGTGTGTCCACAACACTCCCGAAGTGACGCGGCTGTATGCCAAGCCCGAACTCTCGCTGATCCGCTTGTCTTTGAGTTTGCCGATCTCCCTCGCGCCGGAAACTTTGGCGGTTCCTTTCTGGAAAAACGCTTTGAGTACGTCCTTTTTCGAGTTTTGCGCGAAGACATTCACTCCATAACACGCGGCGATGCCTGCAATAATTACACCAAATTTCCCTGTTCTACTCATCGTCTACTTTCTGTTTCAGGTCACTCTCGATATTGTCCGGTAAATTGGAAAGGAGAGTATAGCCGGTTTCGCGCTCGATGTCGGCGACGGAGACACGATACTTCTCCCAGCGATCTGGTTTGATTGAGGAGACATTTGGCATCATGACGGCTATCACACGAGTTTGAGAATTTATCCGCGCCAAGTCGTTGCCCGACTGCTCCGGCATCACGACCATCACTTTCCACATGGTTTCCGGCACAACGATTTTCGCCTTTTTCCCAATTGTCCCTTTTTTGCCGCCTTTGCGCCCTGCTCCGCCCGCCACGACGTACAACTCTTTGCCGCTGCGTACCTGATTGCGCCCATACTCTTCGAGAAGTTTCCAGGGTCCCTGATTATTTCCGGGGGCTTGCGGCACGATATTGATCATGGAGAAAACGGCGTCGTTGTCCTCATAGGTTCCGGTGCGGTCTGCGGACGGGCAAAGGTGACCGCGATCAAAGCCGCTGCCCGTATAGTCGCGGGGCGTGACGGGATAATAGCCCGAAGGCAGGTCGGGATCGGGCGCGAACTTGCCACGCTCTACCGTGCCGAGATCATCCGAACCGATGTGCCAACTGACCCAATTCGCGGTATGGTTATCGTCGTTGTAGGCAATGGAATACTGTGGACGCTGCATCAAAAAATTGGTGCGGTCACTCTCATTCTTTTGGGCATTATTGGGGTTGCCGAGTGCCAATTGCATGGCGGCGCGGTCATTGTTCCACGCCGCCGTTTGTTGTCCGTTTGTCGGTTGTCCGTTGGGTGTGATGCCGGGAGTATTCAATTCGGCGGGCGGTTTGGGAGGGCATCCCGTCAGGAGAAAGGCAAGCGCGGCAAATCCTCCCCCATAGAACCACTGATATTTTTGTCTCATCTGTCAGCCTCTTCGCCTCAATAAAAATTCTTGAAGTTTTATCAGTCATTCCTTCCTTGATAGGGCATTGCTTTTCCCCAGCCAGCGGCTTCGGCTTCGGCTTCGGTGCGAAACCATTTCTCGCCTTGGTTGGTATCGATGATTGTTCGGGCGTAGTCCTGCATTCCGGGCGTATGGTAATACCGCTTGCCGGTGTTGACAGAGATATTGCCTTTGACAGAGTATCCGGGTGGCGCAAACGAGCCGTTTTGTCGCTCCATGCTGCCCCCGTAATCTGTGGAATCGTTATCGGAAGCAAACCCGCTTCCAGCAGACGTATACGACACACTGTCATTTTGTGGTCTTATGATTCTTTGTGGGCGATTATCTTTGCGTGAACTGTTCCAAAAGAAGATCACGCCGAGCATGGCAAGACCAATTACAATTCGTACTGCACCTGACCAGTCGAACCCAGGCGACTCGAAAATAGGCGAATCAAAAACAAGGGGTGGGGAGGCACACCGAGCAAACGCGCCTCGACGGCGCGAATTTTGCCGTCCCTTTGTGTCTGAACGGTATAGGAGAGTCGATCCCCGACTTGTGGACGCCACCCCGATCTGTCTATCGCCGAGATATGGACAAAGACATTCGCGCCGCCGTCATCAGGTTGAATAAAGCCGAACCCGCGATCATCTTCCCAACGAACCAGTTTGCCCTGAATGAGATTCAAGTTCATGCGGTTTCTCCTATACGGCTCTCAAAAGTTCCGTTTTGGCAATGGGTGCTACGCCGGATGCAGGGCGCAGCAACTCCTTCGATTGGGAGGAAACGGGAGCGTGCGCGGCACGGAGCAGTGACCAATTCGGCAGCGTCGCTTGATATTCCTGCTCTTCTTTTTGGGAACGTCTTTGCGTCAATTCTGGCGATAGAGA
>CAZPZP010000631.1:1215-3116 GCA_964591025.1 uncultured Chthonomonadaceae bacterium | reverse complement strand
CCAACCCAATTCTCAATCTTTACAAGACAACACCACCAAAGCCGCCTTCTAACACCACTGTTAGAAGGCGGTTTTGTGTTTGAGATAGATTGAGATGCTCTATCTTTCGGAGCATTTTGGGGAGCCTCGACGATAAGGTGGGGATTGCCAATTTGCGCGATATATGCACGACGTTGAGCAGAGATTTCGGCAATATGATCGTCGGCGACGGCGAAAACACGTCAATGTCGCTGAGAACGTCAGCGGTTCCGCGTCCAAGAGAACCAAAAAGCCATGCGGCACGAATACGCTCATCACATTCGGCGAGTGTTTTGATTTAGGCGACAAGCGTATCCCGTTCTGCTATATGAACTTCCTGCGGGCTATTTGACATTCTTTGGCTTTTGGAAAATGATGATATGCTGGCGCGGCAAAGAGCGAACTGTCTCTACCCATTTGATGGGAAAAGAGGACATTTCGCGTTTGACTTGCGCCTCGGTCATTTTATGAAGCAGTTTAATCGGAACTTCGGGGTCTTCGCCACGATACTCCACAAATGCGATTCGTCCGCCGGGCTTGAGCGACTTGACCATTGCCGCCGTCATTTCGTAAGGATGATCGAACTCATGGTACACGTCCACCATGAGAATCAAATCGGCGGAATTCGCAGGAACTTTTGGGTCGGTGATCGTGCCGAGAACCGTTTCGACGTTCGGCAGATTGCGCTCTTTTTTGCGCTGATTGAGAATATCGAGCATCTCCTGCTGAATATCAACGGCGAGAACCTTACCCTTCGCGCCTGTAAGTTCCGCCATCGGGAACGTGAAATAGCCACTGCCCGCACCAAGATCGACTAGAGTCATGCCGGGCTTGATTTTAAGCAGTTTGAGTAGAAGGGAAGGGGCTTCTTCCGCTTCACGCTCCGGGCGATCCAGCCAATCCGCCGCCTGATGCCCCATGACCTGCGCGATTTCACGCCCCATATAGAACTTCCCGATGCCGTCCGGGTCGTGAACCGTGCGATAGGTATACCGCGTTTTATTCCCTGTTGGCTTGTTCTGCGCGTGAACCGTGCCCAACACACTGCAAACCGCCAAAATCGCGCTAAAAGACGCCGCAAGTTTCTTCGTATTTTGCTTCATTACCTAAACTCCTGTCCCTTGTCCGAAAATCGCGAAAAATAAGCCGCACGACCCCCTGAGTTTTACGGGAGCATTCGCCGAAAATTCCGTATAACTCCGAACTGAAAGGCGGCTCCCAATGCTCCAGATGTGCCTTTTCCCTGATATTCATACGAACGACGACGCTGAAGATGCCCTCGCGCCCTTGCCTGTATTGATTGCGTCCGCCGATCCGATGCTGCGCCGCGCCCTCGCTCAACTTTTCACAGTGGGCGGCTACGCTGTGACGTGTGCGGAGGACGGCATTGACGCACTCGAACTCTTGCGCCGTCAATCGTTTCCCTTGGTTGTTGCTGATCTCGATCTGCCGCGCCTGAACGGGGTCGAACTGGTGCGCGAACTTGCCGATTTCGATCCCGCAGCCGAATGCCTTCTGCTCGCTGAAAAGGAACAGTTAGATACCATTTTGGAGGCAGTCGATTCGGGCAATGTGTATAACTATTTTTGGAAGCCGCTGTCCGATCTTGGCGAAATTGCACGGGCGGCGACACGCGCTTGGGAACGGCGCGAACTGCGACTCTCCCGCGCTCATCTTTTGGCGGAACTGCGCGACAGCCGCGACGAACGCAAGGCACTCGACAGCCGCTTGGAGATGCTCGACAAAGTGGCGGCACTCGGACAGATGACCGAAAGTATTGCCCGTGATCTCGAAACGCCGCTCAAGAGTGTCTTGTCCTACTCCCAATATCTGCAAGCCCGCCTTGCCCGCGATGATGCTGACAGACTGACGCCGGAACAGAT
>CAZPZP010000631.1:0-1205 GCA_964591025.1 uncultured Chthonomonadaceae bacterium | reverse complement strand
CGTATTCGTGAATTTCTGAGTGATATGGAGGCGGGCGTTTCGCGCTGTCAGTCCGTGGTCGCCGGCACTCTGGATTATACCCGCGTCCATTCGGAACCGCCGAAGTCAGTAGGGTTGCATGAGGTTATCGAAGAGACACTCACGTTATTGTGGCGCAGTTTGGACGCGCAGGGCATTGATTTGCATCTTGATTTGGCGGCTCCGGCTCCGTTGGTTTCTGCTAATCCGCGCCGCTTGCAGCAGGCTTTGACGAATCTGCTTCTCAACGCGCAGCAGGCTCTTGGCAATGGGGGCGGCAGTATCACGCTGACAACGCGCCATTGCGAAGAGAATGACGAGAACGGCAGCGGCATCTGCCTCAGCATTTCGGATACGGGCAACGGAATCGCACCCGGAATTTTGCCCTATGTGTTCGATCCGTTCTTCACGACACGCAACGCGGACGATCAATTGGGACTCGGCTTGACAGTAGCGAAAAAGATCGTGGAAGAGTGCAATGGCAGTCTCAAAATTGCGGGCAAAGTCGGCAAAGGCACAACGGCGACGCTCCATCTGCCGCTTTATGTGCAGTTGGTGGTTCCGGTCTTTGAGACGGAACGTTGCGCTGCATAGAGGGTTGTCATTTGTCTGCCGCCTTTAGAAAGCGGGTACAGAAACGTACCCGCCTGAAAAACAGACGTCCTACGGACGAAATCCCTATTTGAGAGATTATCGGTTCCAATTGCGGGGTGCGTCCGCAGGACGACTGCACTTCAGGCGGGTACGTTTCTGTACCCGCTTTCTAAAGGCGGCGGCTTTATTCCACCTTTTCGAAACGTGCCAAAACTACTGGCAAGTAGGGCGATGCCCGCCCTTACTGACCAAAACTTTTCAGGCGAACACAGGCGACTTTTTAGGCGGCTTTAATGTGATTACGCCCAAACCCTCGAAGAACGCTGCCGCAAGCCGCGCCGCTGCTGCTGAAGGAGGCTGTAGAGTTCAAAACCGCTTTGCACACTCTTCGGCGCGTGTATGCAGCCGCGTGATATTGTGGACAGCGATCAAATTTTGTGCTTGTTGCAAGAGATTGTGCGCTTCCGAGAGATTTCCGGCTTGATGGTGTGCCTCGCTCCAAAGCAACAGGGCTTCCGCACTCTCCCGTGGATGAGTATCGTCGAGCGCAGGGAGAATCCGCAGGGCTTCACAGGGGCGTTTCGCTGCTAAGG
>CAZPZP010000630.1:1979-3118 GCA_964591025.1 uncultured Chthonomonadaceae bacterium | reverse complement strand
AGCGGGCAGTGATTTTCAAGAGAGGCAGAAACTGCCAATGGGTTCGTCCGTAGGACGACTGTTTTTTAGACGGGTACGTGATCTCTACCCGGAATCTGGTTATCTCGTAATTGTGACCTTCGACAAACCACGCGGCTTGTCAGGATTGTGACCGCGTGCGTGAGACAAGTGGCACGCCCAGAGTTGCCCCGGAACAATGCAGAGCAGGGGGCTGACCAGTTCATCGGAGAGTGCAGGAAGAGCAATCGGCGTTGTGGCGAGTTCGAGAATCTCCGACGAATGCGCGGCGATAATGAGTTCGGCATCGCGCTCTTTGAGTTTCAGGGCGAGATCGATCATCGCCGGATAGGTGCGTCCATCCGGTGCGTAGAGGAAGCACGGAAACCCTTGGGAGACAATCGCAACGGGACCATGCAGAAAATCCGCCATCGAATACGCCTTGGCGATCAGGTAACTGGTTTCGATCATTTTCAGGGCGGCTTCCATCGCCGTCGCCTGATTCAATCCGCGTGCCAGAACCGCACATTCGGGCATATAGCGATAGCGTTCCACCTTTTGCGCGATTTCCTCGTCGAGACTCAGCGTCGTGCGAATCAAATCGGGAACAGCCCGCAGACTGTTGAGCAGAGTATTATTGTTCGCCCACAATCCGGCGACGAGAGCAACAACGGCAAGGGAAGTCGTATAGGTTTTGGTAGCCGCAACCGACTTTTCTTCGCCCGCATGACACAGCAGAACATGATCACTGACAGTTGTCAGAGGCGAGTTTTCTTGGTTGGTGATACAGGCGGTGATCGCCCCGGACGAGCGGGCGGCGGAAAGTGTCTGCACAACATCGGCGGCTTGCCCCGACTGCGAGATACCCAGCACCAAACACCCCGCAAAATCCACTCGCGCATCATACAGCGTGAATACCGACGGCGCGGCAAGCGTCACCGGAACGCCGCAGACGATCTCGAACAGATATTTTGCATAGACAGCGGCGTGATCCGAGGTTCCGCGTGCGGCAATAACGACGTGGCGGATATTCTGTTCGCGCAAATCCTGCGATAGCGCACTCGCCGTACTGCTGCCGCGCTCCAGTGCGGCGGCAACGGCTTGCGGCTGTTCATAAATCTCATCGAGCATCAGGGACATAA
>CAZPZP010000630.1:0-1879 GCA_964591025.1 uncultured Chthonomonadaceae bacterium | reverse complement strand
TTCGGCAGTTTGTAGGGGGCGCGATATTGCGGCTGCATCCGTTTTGTCGCGTCCTTGTCTCCGGTGCATTCCCATTTATCGGCGTCGAAATGGAGTGTGCGCCCCGTTTCCAGAGCGATATGCGCCAAATTCAACGCAGTATGCAGGGGCAAATGCGCGGCGAAACTGCACGAAGACTCGTCACGCGACTTCACGCTGTTCAGAAATTCGCGCTCATGTCCCGGCGAACGCTGAGTCGCTCTCGGATACTCGACGCCTTCAATGAGTTTGCCCTGCGTGTCGCGCACTTCGCACAAGCCATAATTTGCCGACAGCGTCGCCTCTTTACCATGAAACACAATGCCGAGTTTGCGCCCGCTTCCGGGTTCGCCGACACCGAATGTATAAGAGCTTTGCTGCAAGAGTGTCCATGTCATGACCAGATCGGGCTTCTCGAACTCCCAAACAACGTGCATAGTATCGGGAACGTCGGCGATACTCGTTGTCGCGTATCGCCCGCCCGTCGCCGAAACCTTGACGGGACACGACAAATTGGACGCCCAAAAGGGCAAATCCACGATATGCGGACCGAGTTCATGGAGCCACGAATCGACATAATCCTTGAAATAGCGGTGCATTCCGTCACGGAAACGGGCAATATTGAACGGGACTTTCGGCGCGGGACCAAGCCAACCGTCCCAATCCAAACCCGGCAGCGGCTCGGAGTCGGGCGGCGAAGATAGCCCTTCGGAATTGTCGTTCATGGTGCAAAAATTGCTGATCGCGATGAGTTGTCCGAGCGTGCCGGAGCGTACCACGTCCACGCACTTGTGATAATTCTCCGTCGCGTGGATTTGTGTTCCAACCTGCGTGATGCGCCCGTATCTCTGCGCGGTCTCCGCCATGAGTTTGGCTTCGTTGGGAAAGCGGCTCATCGGTTTCTCGCAATAGACATCTTTGCCCGCGATCATCGCCTCGACGGAGATAATCGCGTGCCATTGCGGGGGCGTGCAGACAACGACGGCGTCAATCGCGTCGTCTTCAAGGAGTTTGCGATAATCGTGATAGCCTTTGGCTTTACCGCCGAGTTTGGTGACGGCGCGAGTGACATACGGCTCATGCACATCACAAACCGCGACAATTTCCACGTCGTCGTGTTTGCCGAACCAATCAATATGCTCGCCATAGCCGCGCCCGCCGACGCCGATAATCGCGAGTTGAATTTTGTCGTTTGCCGCAATAGGCATAAGGGTTTGTCCTCTCCGACGATGATATGCCCTTGTATTCCCCATGCTCAAGCGAATTTCCTGCCGTATTCTTAACGATTTTATTCAACCGTTGTGTTTTCTGCTGAGCAGGAGATAAGCCCGCATTAGCCCTTTGCCCTTGATTGCCACGTCGGTGGGTTCCGCAAACTGAAAAGAGTCTTGCAAGTGAAGGTACGTGGCTTCGGATACTTGGATTTGTCCGGCGTATCCTTGAGTCTCCATCCGATGCACGACGTTGACCGTGTCGCCCCACAAATCGTAGACGAATTTTTTCATTCCTATCACTCCGGCAACGACTGCACCCGAATTGATGCCGATACGCAGTTGGATCGGTTCGCCCGTATCGCGTCGGAATTGGTTCACGGCGTCACGCATTTCCAGTGCCATTGCCGCAACCACGAGGGCGTGATCAGCACACGGCTCCGGCAGTCCGCAAACCGCCATGTACGAGTCTCCAATGGTCTTGATTTTCTCCAGTCCGTGCTTTTCTGTCAGGTCGTCGAACGTGCTGAAAATCTGATTCAAGAGTGTGACGAGTTCAGACACAGGAATGCTTGCCGCAAGCGAGGTGAAATTTACAATAGACCTCTTGCATAAGTCGGGTACAAGAACGTACCCGACTCAAAAACAGC
>CAZPZP010000629.1:0-3125 GCA_964591025.1 uncultured Chthonomonadaceae bacterium | reverse complement strand
CCACCACCACGCCCACCGCCCCCGCCGCCAGATCGCTCCTCACGGGGTTTGGCTTCGTTGACAGTCAAACGGCGTCCGCCCATTTCATAGTTGTTGAACATTGAGATAGCCGCATCGGCTTCGTCATCGGATTCCATTTCGATGAAGCCGAAGCCCTTGGCTTGCCCTGTATAGCGGTCTACCACGACCACCGCCTCTTTGACTGCGCCCGCTTGCGCGAACAGGTCTTCGAGGTCTTGCTCGGTGGCGCGATACGGCAGTCCACCTACATAGATGCGCTTTGACATTGTTTCAGACTCCTCACAGTCACACACAAACACCCAAGTGAGAGAAACGGGTCTCACTCTTTCCCGATAATGTCACATGACTCGAACCGGGCTAACACACAGGCTTAAGGCTATCGTCAGCACAACAACCGCAAACAGTCTCGCACCGATTATTTCGCTCGTTCAAACGTCCCTGAGACAATGGAAATTATACAAGAGTTTAGCAACAGTGTCAAGAAGTATTTTCCATCGGAATCACCGGCTTGAGGTATCATAAAAGCAAAGACAATCGAGAGGGAATGAGGCGTGTAATGAAACGTTTGGTGATAGTCACAGGACCGTCGGGCGCGGGCAAAACGCTGGCACTGCACAGCTTCGAGGATGCGGGCTTTTTTGCGTCCGACAACCTGCCGCCGATGCTGCTGTCTGGGCTTGCAGAATTCTGCTGCCGTGCCGGTTTCGACAAAGCCGCTGTTGTCGTAGACACCCGGCTTGGTGCCGCGTTCGATGAGTTGGAACCGACCCTCGCCGCCCTCCGCACGCAAGGGATTCCCGTCGAATTGCTGTTTCTCGATGCAAATGATGAGGCATTGGTTCGCCGCTTCAAAGAGACCCGCCGCCCGCACCCCCTGCTTGACGAAACCACGGGCGGCGACATTGTGACCGCCATCGGTAAAGAACGCGCTCTCCTCGAAAACGCCCGCGCTCTCGCCGATCACATTCTCGATACTTCCACCTTTCAGATACCGCAAATGCGCGATGCGATCCACTCCGCGTATGCTCAAGACACCCGCCCCGGCTTGCTCGTCACTGTCACCTCGTTCGGGTTCAAGCACGGCTTGCCTGTGGACGCCGATCTGGTTTTCGATGTGCGCTTCCTCGCCAATCCGCACTATGTTCCCGAACTCAAGCCGCTCGACGGACGCTATCCCGAAGTTGCCGCATTCATTCACCGCGACCCGCACACCGCCGAATTTCAGGAAAAGATGCACGATTTAGTACGATTCGCCCTGCCGCAATATCAAAAAGAGGGCAAAACGTATCTCAATGTCACCATTGGCTGCACGGGAGGACGCCATCGTTCCGTGATGCTCGCAGAAGAATTGGCGGCGGCACTGAAATCCGATGGCTATCGTACTGTTGTTCACCACCGCGATATTCCCAAGGACACTTCGCGATGAATGCCGTCAAGCACCCATTCAAAATTCTCACGCCCGGACTCCATATCAAGCGATGGGTCGTTTTGGGAGCGTTGGGAGCCGTCGTGTTTCTGCTCGGCTTGGGCGTTCGACAGCAGGTCACACGTCCCGGTTTCAAACCGATGCTGCTGCGTGCCGCCGACTGGATTATCGGGCATCCATTGGGCATCGCACCCGCCACACTCGGCTTGATTCTCACGATTTGCGGCTTTCTGCTTTTCCTCTTCGGCATCTATAAACTGATGCACTCCATCGTCAGCATTCTCGATCCCGGAATGGGCGTCGGCGATCTGGTCGAAGTCGTATATCGCAAACGCAAACTCACGCAGGGGCGGCGCATCGTCGTCATTGGCGGCGGAACCGGACTTTCCACGATGCTGCGCGGTCTCAAGCAGTACTCCGCCAATATCACCGCGATTGTCACTGTCGCGGACGATGGCGGCTCATCGGGCAAAATCAAAAAGCAGCTCGGCATTCTGCCGCCCGGCGATATTCGCAATTGCCTTGTCGCTCTCGCCGACTCCGAACGCCAAATGACCGAACTGTTCCAGTATCGGTTCCGCAACAGTGTCCAACCGGAAAAAATCGCCAAGCCCGTCGAATCAGGCGAGGGATATGGCGAAGGTTTGCGCGATCATGCGTTCGGGAATTTGCTCATTGCGGCGATGTGCGCGATCAACGAGGGCGATTTCGAGGCGGCGGTTCGGGAGACAAGCCGCGTTCTTAATATTCGGGGCAGGGTTTTGCCCTCGACCATTGCCGACGTGATGCTGCGCGGCGAAATGGAAGACGGCTCGACGCTCGACGGTGAAACGACGATTGCCCATTCTCCTCTCAAAATCAAACGTGTTACACTTGTACCGGAAAATCCCTGCCCGGCAGAAGATGTCATCGAAGCGATTCAGCAAGCGGACATTATCGTTCTTGGTCCTGGCAGTGTTTTTACCAGCATTATCCCGAATCTTCTGGTACAAGGGGTCGCCGATGCCCTGCGCCGTTCATCCGCCAAAAAAGTTTATGTCTGCAATGTGATGACCCAGCCCGGAGAGACCGACGGCTTTTCTGCCTATGACCATGTCCATCGGATTGAGACGCACGCAGGGCAGCGCGTATTCGAGTATGTTCTTGTCAATACGGGTGAGCCGAACATCGAACTGCTGGAGAAATATCGCAAGGTCGGTTCCGTTCTGGTGGAAGCCGACACAGATCGGATACGCCGCGATGGGTATCGCCCGATCACCGGCAACTTCATCAATGAGTCGGACGTGGTGCGGCACAACTCGGACGGCTTGGCAAAGGCAATCATGAAGCTGATCAAGTAGACATCAGGAAAAATCCGTCGAATCGGTGTTGTCGCTGAAGAGGGCTTGGAGACGCTCCGCCGCGTGTTGCTCGATCTGAAAAAAGGACAACTCGAACGCCAAAGTCCACAGCAGGATCAACGCCTCGTCACTCGGCTTCTCCAGCACTTTGACGAAGAAATCCTTGAGTATCTCCTCATAGGTTGTTTTCGTCTCATTGAGTTCGATACGTCCTTTGGGTTTGCTCTGAAAGCGTCCCTCTTGAAACCGATCCAAAAATTCGCGGACATTGGCGGGCGTCGCCTTCTCCAACCCTTTGCCGAACTCGCTCAGAACCGCGCTCCGAAACTCCGAAACCT
>CAZPZP010000628.1:0-3129 GCA_964591025.1 uncultured Chthonomonadaceae bacterium | reverse complement strand
CGCCGTGCCGTGCTTCGCACTCTCAAGGCATTTACCGCTTTGTGAGGAATCATCAATCCTCTGTGTCTCTGTGGTTCAGTTGTCAATAAACGCGCAAAGGCAAAGTAATTTTACTGCCTTCGCGGGCGGAAATCGTCGCTGCCGTCAGAATTTCCAATGCGGCACGGGCATCGGTGCAGGTCAATTGTGGAATTGCCTTGTTCTGTAGGCAGTCAACAAAGTGTGCCAGCAATGCCGTTTCGCGCTCGACGAGGACTTGGTTCGGGGTCAGTTCTACTGGTCGCTGATCGGAGCGGGTGAGGAACAGTGCGGGCGGCGTATCGGTAGCGGCAGAGGTTCCAGGACTGGCGACGAGTTCCAGCGTTCCCTCGTGGCTGATGTAGGTGCAGCGTTCCGCCGTTTGCAGGGCGCGTGTCGAAGTCAGGCGTACCACCGACTGCCCGCTTTCCTGTCCGATAAGGAGCGTGACCAATGTTTCCTGCGGCATTCGCCCGCGTGTCGGCGTGGTTTCGTCGGGCAGAATCACGTCGGCACTGAGCGTTTGCGCCTTGCCGAACCAGTGCAGACAAATATCGATGGCGTGACTTGCGGCGGTCTGCATGAGGGTTTGCGAACGGGCAGCAAAAGTGGTTTCTTTGGTGATCAGTTCGGGGTTTTCCAGTGTAAAAGTGCGTTCACATCGGATTTGCGGCGGCGGTTGTGTCATTGTGAGGTGGATTCCGAACTCGGCGAAATAGGGATCGAAACGGCGCGGAAACGCGGGCATAAGTAAAGCGTCTTGAGCGGCGGCGAGGGCGCAGAGGGCATCGCACTCTTTAAGAGTTAGCGCGAACGGAGCATCGCTGAGAACCGATTTGCCTGCTGTGAGAGCGGTAAGAATATCGCGGGTGCGTTCCGGGAGTGGCGACGCAACGAGAACGGCGTCAATGGCAGGGTGCGCCTCCAACAATTCGGAGAGTGACGAGAAAAAGGGCAGTTTGCCGGTCAGTCGCGCCCACGCTTTGGCAACCGAGAGATCACTGTCGGCGACAGCGACAATCTGCATCGTATCGAGCGCGGCAAACGCTCGTTGATAGTGCAGATGTGCGGCGACGCAGCCCACGATAGCAAGTTTGAGGGGCATCGGAGACGACGCGGGATCAATTTCGGCAGTCATACCTGAGAGTATACCTGCGGAATGCGTCTTAGGTTATCGTCCGGCAGGAAGAGCGGCAGTCGTCGGCATCGCATTGAGGACACGCGGGAACTGCTGAAGCATCAAATTCGGAGTGACGCCGACGCCATAAGCGGACAGTCCATAATAATAGACCGTTTTGTTGCAGCACAGGCACGTCGCCACAATCGGACCATGAGGAACACGAGTATTTGGAAGGACATGAAAGCCAACGGTACAAGCGAGCGGCTGAACGGCACTTTCAATCAGGGACATGGCGAACTCCTTTTCTGCAAGAGCGAACATTGATTTTGTTCGCGAGCATTATTCTTGCCTTGTCTCATAGGAACGTCTCTGTCCTTCGAGGTACGGCGAGTATCAGGGCGTGACATCCTTCTCGGAGGATTATCGGGAAATCGGCGCGAGAAGTAAGAGTATTATAACGCCTAAAACAAACTGAGTCAAGAGTTTTGCACCTCGTAGAAGCGCGGTATTCAAGAAAAACCCAAGAATTTACGGATTACTCCGGCTCCGCGCTGCCTTCCAGCACTCTGCCCCTTGTCTCAGGGAACCGTTCGTACCAGAGCGTAAGAGCATCGTGCAGGTGTTGCGCGTAACGATAATGCGCCCCGGTTCCGGTACGCAGTTCCGCCTCATACAAAAATTTGTCGGCGGTGGTCGAGTGCTCGAACGGAAATTGTGTGCCGAGCAGTGTCCAGTAGATCGCTGTCGGTTCCGCCTGTTGCAATCGTTCCCAGCAAGCGAGCGACGCCCTGCGCCCCGTTTCCGCCAGTGTTCCGAGTGCCGTGCCATCCACATCGTTGGGAATTTGGTCGGCAGCAGAATAGAAACCACGCGGCACAAGCGGACAATGTTTGGTTCCAGTGCGATGCCGATTCAGGTCGCGGATTTCGCCGAAAGCGACAGCGTCCCAGCCGAACCGAACCAATGTGCGCCGAATGTCCGTGCCGAAATGGGCATACCGATTGGCATGGAACTCCAAATCTGCCGCGAGTGCCGAACCGTTCACCGCAGACGGCGTCTGCGTTTCTAAAAACGGTGTCGCCGGATGATCTGTTTCAGACAATTGTCCTCTGAGATATACCGGATTATCCTCTTGCACAAACCGTACCAACTGCGCGAATTCTCGCTCCAAACCCTGAATAAAATACTCTTTTTTTACTGCGTGGCGCAGCATTCGGGGCGCAGAGAGTTCCAATTCACTCCGAATCTGTGTGCCGCAATGCCGCGATTCCGGCAGATTATGCGAAAGTAACTGCTGACAGACCTGAACCCACGCCCGCGCCGACATGATCATCATGACATTAGTTCGGCACGCGGTCGGCAGAAAATAGCGGGCGCGATCAAAGCCGAAATTGCGCCGCATTCGGGCGATTTGCCGCTTGGCTTTGTCGGACGTATCGGCTAGTAGTTCTGCCGGAATACGCGCAATGGACGGATCGTTCTCGAATTGTGCTTCCCAAAACTCCAGCGCGGATTGTGTTGCGGCAAACGCTTCGGTCATAGTCGCGTGCCATGCCGCTCTATCCGGTTCGGGGATTCCAAGCGTGTCTGCGTCGATCAGAGCCGATTCATCGAAAGCGATATAGCGCGTGGACGATTCCTGCCCGCCCGCCGTCGGGCTGATCGCCCAGAGATAATACGCCAGCCACATCGAAATGCCATCAATAAACAACGCGACAGGAACCATATCGGCGATGCTTTGATGTCCATAATCGATCATCTTGAAAATGCCGTCTACGGATTTGTCGAGATTGTTGGGATCGATTTTGGCGAGAATGGATTCCAAGCCCTCATTGTTGCGGCTATAGCGTGCGCCGCTCGCCGCAAGCAGTTCCGGCGTGAGGGCGGGGCGTCCGGCGGCGTTGGATTGTTCGGTGGGGCGTATCGCAACCTGAGTGACTTTCATGGTTAGGTTATTGGGTCGGTAGGTCATTGGGTTATTGGATTATTGG
>CAZPZP010000627.1:0-3144 GCA_964591025.1 uncultured Chthonomonadaceae bacterium | reverse complement strand
TGAAGTTCTTCAGGGATAGGGGGAAAATGGACTTTCAGAGCATTGAGCAGCCAATGCTCAGGCGTCTCACCAAACCGTTCCGCCATTTCCGTAGCGGCTTCGGCAATCTCATCGGGAACATTCAAGACAAGACCCATTATTCGCTCCTTACGTTAGTCCACAAACCATTCTATTATATAAAAAGCCCACTCTGCACATCATTTGGCAGAGTGGGCTTTTTGCGAAGGGCTTGACGTTACGCTGTCAGGGCTTCGTGCTTTTCGTGGACGCTGACGACTGCCATTCGCTCCGGCTCCGGCTGTGCGATACCGAGCAGGTCACGAGCGGCGGCGGCAAAGTCGGGAGCCGTCAGCATACACAGACGATGTAGAATCGGGATCGCCCCATGCTCTATGAATTTATCCGGTATGCCGAACAGTTTCACCTGAACATCGCTCAAGCCGTTCTGTGCCAGCAGTTCCAGAATGGCGGAACCGACACCGCCGGAGATGACTCCCTCCTCCATGATGACGAGGCGGCGCGTGCGGCGTGCGGCGTCCAAAATGACTTCGGCGTCAAGCGGCTTCGCCCATCGCAGGTTGATAAATTCGACGCTGATTCCTTCCGCTTGAAGTTCTTTTGCCGCCTCGAAACCGGGCGCGACCATGTTGCCATACGCCAGCAATGCCACGTCGCTGCCATCCATAATCACTTCTGCCTTGCCGAATTCGATAGGAGTTGCCTCCCGTGTCCATTCGATGCTTGGCGCATTGCCACGCGGATAGCGAACCGCAATGGGACCCGCGTTCTTGCCGACAACGTGTTCGTTGATCGCGTAGTACATCATCGCCGCCAACTCTTCGCCGTCTTTGGGAGCCATCAGGGCGATATTCGGAATGTGCCGCATATAGGCAATATCGAAAACGCCGTGATGTGTCGGACCGTCATCACCGACCAAACCGGCGCGATCCAAACAGAAAATGACAGGCAGATTCTGAATGGCGACATCGTGCAGAATAATGTCATACGAGCGTTGCAGAAAGGTGCTGTAGATCGCAGTGACCGGCTTGAAGCCTTCTGCCGCCAAACCCGCTGCGAAACAGACCGCGTGCTGTTCTGCAATCGCCGTATCGAAATAGCGTTCGGGATACGCTTCTTTGAACTTGGTCAAGCCGGTTCCATCAGGCATGGCGGCGGTAATTCCCACGATTTTGGGGTCATTTTTTGCCAAGTCAATCATGCTCTTGCTGAACACATTGGTATAGGTTTGACCGCTCGATTTACTGCCGCTTGCGGTTCCCTGCGCCATATCCGCGAACATCGGAGGCGTGACTGCGTGCCACTTGCGGGCGTCCGCTTCCGCCTGATCGAATCCCTTGCCTTTGACAGTTCGCAGGTGAATCAGAACAGGACCCTGAATCTGCTTGATCTGCGTGAACAGATCAATGACGAGATCGAGGTCATGCCCGTCCACCGGACCAAAATACTGAAAGCCCAACTCCTCGAAAATGACGCCCGATTCCGGAGAAACCATATGCGTCAGATTATGGCGAAGCAGGGAGCCGGCTGCCCGCTCGATGGCTTGCCCCGGCAAGCCCGGAATCCGCTTGACGACAGAGCGAGCCGAAGCCTCGACGTTTTGATAGAGCGGCATGGCGCGGAGTTTGGCAAGATAGGTCGCCAACGCCCCGACGCTTTCCGCAATGCTCATTTCATTGTCATTGAGAACCACAACGAAATTGCGTCCGCTGTGTCCGGCATTGTGCAATCCTTCGAGTGCCAGCCCCGCCGTAAGGGACGCATCGCCGATGACCGCCAGAACGTGTTCGTCTTTGGTGCGTCCGGCGAGATCACGGGCGACAGCAAAGCCATACGCGGCAGAGATCGACGTTCCGGCGTGTCCCGCTCCAAACAAGTCATATTCGCTCTCTTCGCGGCGCAAAAAGCCACTGAGTCCGCCATATTGCCGCAGGGTGTTGAAGCGGTCAAGGCGTCCGGTCAGCATTTTGTGCGCGTAGCACTGATGCCCGGTATCCCAGATCACTTTATCTGTGGGGATATTGTAAACCGTGTGGAGGGCAAGAATCAGGTCGGTGGCTCCCAAGTCGGAGGCGAAGTGTCCGCCGGTCTGTGAGAGGTTGTCAATGATGGCTTGCCGCAGTTCGCGGGCGACTTGCTTGAGTTCGTCTCGCGTCAGGTTTTTAAGGTCGGCGGGACTTTTGAGGCGCGACAATAGATGATCCATGAAAACAGTTTCCTTTACTCGGAGCCTTTTAATTTGGGGCGCGGGTGAGAATGCTCACCGTGCGTCTGCGTTCGCGCTGGCTCTCAGGAGAATATTTGCGGCGGTGTCCCAGATACGACACGCTTGCCCGCAGGTTTGGCTAAGAATTGCACGCGATTGTACCCTGCCGCGTCTCTTGTGTCAAATTCGTTATTTATTTTTTGTGCTGCGGCGCAACAATTTGCCCAATATCTCATACGTCGGCGTCAGAGGTTTCGTGCCTAAACGACTTCGACGGGTCTTCACTTATGATAACTTTAACACAGCGATGGCGTGTTGTGCTGTTACTTTGACCAGTTGCACTTCACGTAAACGAAAGAAACTGGGTTAAGCGGCGACTTCTTCCAAAACACCCTGCACTATAGGAGCAAGAGCAATCTCGTCAGCAATGACTGTCAAATCAAAATCTTTCCCGTTGTTATCACAAAACGTAACTTCATAAGCGGGCGGTTCGCCTTGATACTCTACCCAGACTGTTCCTATTGCTCCTCTGTCTAAGTCTATATCTCTGTAAAGATCATGAAGCAGCATGACCCTATCACCTTCGTTAAATCTATCTGTCATCGTGATGACCTTTCTCTTGAGCAAATAGATACGCTTTGGGTGCGATACGTTCAACTTCTCCGCGCAAGAACCGCGCCCTCTCAAGATTGTAGAGACGCGCTATCTCTGCTTTCCTCCCTACGGTCTCCAATGCCATTTGCTCGTATGCGTGCGCTGCTTGTTCTCGCTCTTCAGGAGACGTATGCGTTAATTTTGTGTTATCACGAAAGGCATGAGTGGCGGCTTTTCTCAATTCAGTTGGGAGAAGTTTCTGAACAATATTCATTAGACCTCTTGCGTAAGTCGGGTACAAGAACGTACCCGACTCAAAAACAGCC
>CAZPZP010000626.1:0-3159 GCA_964591025.1 uncultured Chthonomonadaceae bacterium | reverse complement strand
CGCCTCACTCTCTCATGCCGCTTAAAGTCATGCGTTATTTTTGCTCCAACGCTTCGAGACGTTTTCGCAGTTCTTCGTTCTCACGCTGGAGAGACTGCATTTGCTCCCGAAGCGTCCCGTTTTCATTCTCCATCAGCGTTTCGCCGGAAAGTGCGCGGCGGTCAGAACGCAGCAGTGTGTTTTCCAAGCGCAGCAACTGCATCTGGCGTTCCGTCTCTGCTTTTTCGCGGTCACGCTGAAACTCAAAGCCGATACGTTGCAACACTTCGGTCACACGGTTCATTTTCTCGTTGAGGGCTTTGTCTTCTTGATCGCCTTTTTTCAACGCTTCGCGGATGTCAGTGATAGCTTTGGTATTCTCTTCGGTCTGTCGCGTCAGAGTGGCAACACGCTTGGTATAGTCCCAGATTTTGTCCCACATACTTTAAAACATCCGTTCCAATTGGTCGAGCCGTGCTTCGGTTTGCGCTTTGATCGCCGCCGTTTCCGCAATGATGAGATCGCTTTCGGCTTTCAGGCGTTGGATATGGGCTTGGTCAATGCTGATTTTCGCCTGAATGCGGTCAATCTCGGCAAAGACATCATCAATGGCAATCTGATAGTCGGCATCAGTCGTGGGTCGCACCGGTGAAATCGTAAAATCGCTCATGGTGGTTTTTCTCCCTTTCAAGTCTCTTACGGAAAAGACAATACAGTATATCACGCTTTTCCCACCGCTCTGCCAAAACAAAAAGAGAGGCGCAAACTTCTGCGCCTCTCTTGATATGATACTATCACCCTGCTCACTCAACAGTCACTTTGACGATGAATGCCTTATCTTGACGCTTCAACACTTCGATCTTGATGCCATCCCTCATCAACATGGTTCCAGGCGTCCATGCTCTTCTTCTTGGAATATGCATCTTCTCTGCATCACTATTTCGAGTGATATTAGGCTCGATGACTACAGCAGAGCGTTTATCAGGATCGTATGATCCGGGAACAGTAGGCTGACCAGATCGATGTGGAACCACATCGTGGATCACAATGCCCTCATTGCGGAAACCTTCATTGATCGACGGGCGATCATAGAATGTATCGAAGAAGCGGGCTTCTATTGTCCAAAAACCTTTATCTTTCTTCCAAATACGCACCAACTTGGTTACTCCGTCACTCGCGCTGTTCAAATCACTAACTGTCACCGTTTGCGTTTCGCCGGATCTGATGTCAACAATCGCCTTCGGCTCGATGCCTCTAAGCAGTAACCGATGATAACCATTATATGTCCAATTCAGAAACCCAATGAATGGATCTGGATTCTTGTGATCACTAAATCCACAGCACATCCCTGTATAAAAATTGTCTTTGCCAACTTCATTGCTTGAGTGATCCAGCCCAAGAGCATGACCTACTTCATGAACTGCAATGCCAAAAGCATAACGGTCAATGTTTAAAAGAGCTACACCGATATGCCGCTTTTTGCCGTTCAATTTAATTTCTGCTGGCCATCCCCCTTGTCCATTATCTCCATAAACGACCATCTCATTTGGGATCACGACAACAGCACGATAGGGGGTGAAATCTATCGTGCGCTCTGCGATTTCAAGGGCATCTCCCCAGAGTTTTTCACAATGAATAGGAGCATGGCGATTTCGGTCTTCGTAGTCTGCTTTGTTTTTCGGCAAGCGAAACCAGCCGATAACTTTTGTGCCGGGCAGAGTCACTCGCCCACCAGTACAGCGACTGATGTAATGCCGGAAGCCCGGAAATGTCATCCCGAATAACTTTGCATAGTCTGCTTTAGAAGCAGGCTCACGGTCACTGTCCGCAAACTTGACCAAAATAACAGCAATAGGTCTGTTGTCCGGCTTCGGGTCTTCCCAAGGAGAGTATTTAGGCTGATCAACAAATTGTGCATGACAAGTCTGATTGTAGATTGACAGAAGAAAGATAAGTAAAAAGGCAAGCCAGTGCCGTTGCATCAAGTGGGGGGCATTAAGGGCAAGTTTCATAGAGTATTCACCTCTGAATCCTTTTGGATTTATTCGCGTCTAAACAAGATAAGCCACTTCCTATCACCCAAAGTTAAAACGGTGTTCAGAAGATAATGCTATGTTTAATTTAGTAGAATTATAACAGATTGCAACAATTGAGTCAAGTATTGCAAAATATGTACCTATACCTCCTTATTGAGTTCATGTTTAGACAATTTAGACAAAATTTAGCCTTTTCGGGCTTGGAATTGAATCAAATAGAGGCAAATGAGATTGAAAAATCTCTCTGGAATAATTACAAGGAATTTATGGCACGTTGCCGCAGCGAACGGGCTATACCCAACTTGCCATAAATTCCGAGCATAAGTTTTGAGAAATGCTTCTCAATCTCATTGACGCTTACTGGAGCGTCACCACATTCTGATTCGATGCTCAATTTTGTCTAAACGTCAACCTTATTGAGGAAAACAAAGAAATTCTCAAGCGCAACGCCCCAAAACTCCCGTGCACGTAACTCTTGTGCCACAGAAATGCTCTGTTGCTGGCGAGAAATACTCCGTTTCTCTCCAGCAACAGAGCATTTCCTGAGAGAAACAAAGCGTATCGCTCACGCCGAGTATTAAAAATACTCCTCAATATCGCTAAAGTTCGCCCATAATCTTCCTCGTAATCCTGCCGCCTCTCACATTCATTCCCATAGGCGCAGAAGAAAAACAGAGGAGATAACGATTATGTCTGGTGAGATTATCCCGACCAAAGAGACCGCAATTCCCGCGTGGCTGACCAACTTTGCCACCGTCGCCACCGCCAACAGCACCCTGCTTGCCCTGCCGCCCAACACGGTCACCGACCTCAATACACTCAAAACCACGCTCGTGACTCAGCAGGATACGGTCAAGTCCACTCGTGAAGCCGCCAAAGCCGCAACCGTTGCCAAAAACGTCACGGTCAAAGCCATCCGCGCCAAAATTACCATCACGAACCGCAATGTGCAGGGCAACGCCAACGCCACGCCCGCCGTCAAAGAGGCACTCGGCTTGAACCCCAAGTATGCTCCTGCCATGCCGGTCAAACCCAAACGCCCCGAAATGCTCACGGCAAGCGTCACGGAAACAGGGGAAGGACTGCTCAAGTGGAAATCCGGCGGCAACCAAAGCGGCACAACCTATGAAATCTTTGCCAAGCG
>CAZPZP010000625.1:0-3162 GCA_964591025.1 uncultured Chthonomonadaceae bacterium | reverse complement strand
AAGCGAGCATCAAGGCGAGCAAAGCCGGAACCCTCACACTCCGAACCAAAACGCCACAATCCCAGCTTACTCAAATCACTCTCAAAGCTGGACAAACCCACACAATCCACTGATCCACAAAAGACACGAAAACAAAAACATAAAGAACACGCAAATCACAATCTCAACCATAGAGACACCGAGAAAGCACAAATGACTGTGTCATTTGTGCTTTCTCGCGGTGATTTTGTCTATGAATTGTTTTCGTGTCTTTTGTGGATCAGATTTGTCCCTCGACGCGGGCAGTGCCGCGCCGCTCGAATTTATTCCAGCCAACCGCTCCGCCGCGCAATGCTGAAAAGACCGATTTGAGAATCACATAGTACATCAATTGGCGATAGACGAAGCGTTGCAGGAAAAGATAGGGGAGCAGTTTCCAATCGGCTTTATCCATTTTGACCGCCAATGCCGCCCCCGCAAACTCCACACCCATCATCAGCGCGTAATAGTATGCAACCTGATCCAGATGCCCCGTCAGCAATGCCCATACAACGGTCAAATCCATGATCGGCGAAATGGCAGGGAACACGATCTGATAGACCCAGAGACTCGGCATCGCAAACCAACCAAACGTGCCATGCTTTCCCAGACTGCTCCGGTGCTTCCACAGATTTTGCAGCGTTCCGAATGCCCAACGGAACCGTTGATGTGAAAGGTTTTTGAGCGAGTCCGGTGCTTCGGTATAAGCATATGCTGTACTGTCGTTGACGATACGCCATCCCGTTTCTCTTATTGTCCAAGTCAGGTCGGCGTCTTCAGCAAGCGTATCGTGCGTATAGCCGCCCGCTTGTTCGATGGCTTTGGTACGCCACGCTCCGACGGCTCCCGGAACTACGGTGATAGAATTGAGGAGATCATAGGCGCGTCGGTCAAAGTTTTGACTGGTGATATATTCTAATGCCTGCCATTTTGTCAGAATGTTATTTGCATTGCCAACACGCACATTGCCCGCTACTGCTCCCACTTTGGGATCGGCAAAGTGCCGCGCCAACCGTCCAATCGTATCCGGTACAAAGAGGGTATCGGCATCGAGGGCGACAATGATTTCGCCTTCTGCATACTGCATTCCATAATTCAGAGCAGAGGCTTTGCCGCCGTTTTCCTTGCGAAACGCTCGCACACGTGGATTATTGGCAAACATCTGTGCGACGACATCATAGGTGCTGTCTTTGCTTCCGTCGTCCACAACGATCACTTCATTGACGAAATACACACTGTCCAGAACGGTCTGTATTGTCCGCGTAATCACTCGTTCTTCATTATATGCGGCGATGACAACCGAGACGGGCAGATGAAAGTCGAGAGGATATGCGGCAATCCGCCGCGCCTCGCGCTGCCGCTGCATCAACGCCAGCAGCGTCATCAGCACTTGCCGTGAAACGCCCAAAAATATCGACAGCGTAAACAGCCAATACAGGATTTTCTGCGTCACGAATGTTCCCTCGAAAACCCAGCGATCCATGCCTACGAGGTAGCCCTCGCGCCCTGTCACTTTGGGAAAGAGAGTGGCACGCGGCAGACCGCGCAATTCCGAAATCGTCGTGAACTGATAACCTGCGGCTTTCAGTTTGCGGATCAAAAGCGGCAGTGCCTCAAGGGTATGGGTTCGGTCACCGCCGCCATCGTGTAATAAGATGACACTTCCCTTATCGCGATCCTCCCAAGTTGCTTCGACAATCCGCGCTGCGCCCACAGCACCGTTCGCCCCGACAAGATGCTCATTCCAATCTTGAGGGTCGATCTGCTCACCAACCGAGATGAAGTTATAGCGTGATGCCAGCATGATCGGCTTGAGGTCTTGGGCGGTGCGCGGTTCCACATCGATGGCATACGGCGGGCGGAACAGCGTTGTCGTATGCCCCGTCAAGGTTTCGATCAGGCGTTGGGTCGCGCTGATTTCGAGGAGGGTTCGGCTGTCTCCGGTTTGACTTAGATCAGGATGCGAAAACGTATGATTGCCGAGTTCATGCCCTTCATCCCAGATGCGGCGCACTAAGCCGGGATTGGTCTCGCCTTGCGAACCGACGATAAAGAAGGTTGCGGGGACATTCTCCTGCTTGAGAATATCGAGAATTTGCGGCGTATAGTTCGGGTCTGGTCCGTCGTCGAAGGTCAACACCAACTTTTTCGGAATAAAGCCGGAGCGGCGCACAACATACCCAGAGGGCAAATCGTGATAGACTTCCGTTGTGATCAGTCCGGTTTTCGGCTCACGTCTGAGCGTGCGATTTCCGTCTGTCGGTTCAGCGACAACACTGAGAAGTTCGCCTTCACCCTCGAAATCCACTTGGGACAGTTTTCCATAAGTGATATGGTTGAGAACGCCCATGTCGATTGCCTGTCCTACCGATTCAGGATTTTTGCGGCGCCCCAAAATGTTCCACACACCGGGGTCTTCGCTGCCGAGATACCAGAGTGCCGCCCCCCGTGGCTTATACGGGTAGGCGAGCCGCCAATGATTGAATAATGAGGCGGCATCCAGCATCCACACGGTATGGCGTGCGCCCTCATCATCGAAATAAGAGTAGAAAGGGTTGAGCGATTTCGGGTCGAGCGTAATTCGGGCAACCAACGGGTCTTGCGGATCGAACGATTCTTTTGCCTGCACCACCGCTGCCTGATAGTTGATGGAGGCTCCTTCAATTTCACCGTCTTTCCAATCATAGGCATAATTTCCCAAACCAAGAACCACTTTGTCCGCAGGAACCACTGCGAACAACTCTTTGAGACGTTCCCGATACCATGGAATTCCCGCAATACTCCCTGCGCCGCCGCCGTCTTGTCCGGGCGAATGCTGGTCGTAGAGCATCGGAATAATAAAGTCGCAAGCTTCGGCAAGCGCGGGCAAGTCGAATGAGGCGTTCTCAACTTGAACATCCTGCGTCAAAATGAGACCTTTGGAGCGGAACGCCAGCGAGAGTTCCGTCATCAGTGCCGTGAGATTGTCGCGGTCATATTCGGGAACTTGCTCGAAGTCGATATTAATCCCCTGCCAGCCCTCTTTCTTGATCATCGCAACCAGATTTTGGATAAAGACGGCACGCCGCTTCGGTTCGGACAGCAGCAAATGCAGGGCGTTGGCGTCCCATTGGCTTTGCTCACTCCCAATTCTCTGAGGAATAT
>CAZPZP010000624.1:0-3162 GCA_964591025.1 uncultured Chthonomonadaceae bacterium | reverse complement strand
CGGGTACGTTTCTGTACCCGTAAGCTGAACGCTGATCCATGAAGTTCATTGCGGCACGCTTCCTTCTCCGTCATATCCTTCCGCGATTGCTTGAAACTTCCGGGCAAGCGTGATGCTGTCTTCGGGTCGGTCTTGGAATACGCCAAGGGCGTCCATTGCTTCGAGTTCAGCCCACTTCTTCGCGCCCCATGTCATTGGCTTCTCCTCTGTCGTTTCTCCGGCGTATCGGTCTGAAGAACGCAGACGAGCGGCAAAAGCGCGGCTATTCGAGCATATTGAAGCGGTCGGTGAGGGCGTTGTTGGAAGCGTCGGAGAGGAACGACTGCGCGAAGCCGAGATAGCGGCGGGCTTCGGAGTGTTCGGGGTCGCGGACAAGCACTTTCTTGAACTGAAAAATGGCTTCCTGATAGCGGCGAGCATTATAGTCCGCCAAACCTGCGGCAAACTCCAATGCGGTGCGGGCGCGTCCGATTTTAGCGGCACGTTCGGGTGTTGGGTGAGCGTTTTGAGCGCGTTCCAATGCCGCGACGCCGTTTTCAAGATCGCCTTTGGAAAGCAGAGCATTGGCGTCGGCGTCGGCAGTTGAGGCTTGTCCCTCGTTCAACTCGAAGAGCAGAGTATGCATATCAGGATCGAAAGGATAGGCGGCAAGTAACTCCCTCAGCAAAACAGCGGCACGGTCAATCTCGTTGGCTTCTATCAATGTGCGTGCGTCAGCACATTGCGCCTCAAGATATCCTTTGGAAAGAATATGATATGCTTCGGTAAATGCTGTCTCGCAAGGATTGTTCTCCAATGCGGCTTTGATCAATGTCAGATTGCGGGCATAATCTTTGTTTTCGTCAGGGCGAGTGAATTCCTTATAGAAAGCGAGATACCAATCCCCACGTACAATAATCGCCTTTGTGAGCAACTGCATATCGGAAACCGGCTGGCAGAGTATCTCGCGCATTTCTCGGTAAAGTGCAATACCCGTTTCATTCGTCGGAAGCGTCGGGTGCTGAGCGAGGAAATTCCGCAGTCGTTCCGTATTGTCACCGTCTGCCTCTGCCCATTCACTTTGGACGATCTCATAGAGCGCGGCAGTGCCATCTTTGGCTCCGATGGCAAGCCACTGACCGTTATCCGAAAGCGATAACCCAACGAATCGCTTCTCAAGGGTGTGTTCCCAGCCGACCTGACCTTGACCGATAAGACAATAGAGATGAATGGCGTCGCCAACCTGCACCAAAGCCGCGCACAAACTGCCGTCGCCCGACAGTGCCAGCGTCGTCACGGTTCCCGGAAGGCGGGCTTCCCAGAGGCGCGTTCCATTGCCGTCTATCGCCCCGACTCCGCCGCCCACCGTGCCGTATACCACCGTCAGCGCGTCCCGCGAACACGCCAACGCCGAAACCGTCTCCTCCTGAACGAAGTCATAGAGCGTCCGCATTCCAGCATCTATCAGCGAAATCACGCCCGTATCCGTCGCGAGAACCAAACGCTCGCCGGTGCGTGCTATATCCAACTTCGTCAGCGGTGTTTCGATTTGGCGCGTCCAGATCACGCGCCCGTCAATCCCTCCGAACGCCACCACATAACTTGCCCCCGCCATATCCGAAAATCCGGCGATAAACGTCTGCCCGTCGGCACTCAGCGCGGTATCCACATAGCAGAGTCGCTTGCCCTCCAAAAATCGCCCTTTGCCCCCGTCGTGAAACAGATACACGTCATCAACGGTCATTCCCAGAAAATTCTCACTGAGTGCGGAGACTTTTAATTCCTGCAATGTCTCCACAGAGAAAACCCGCCGCGCCTCCGTATCGCCCTGAGCAGAAACCCGCATCAAGTCGTAGGAGCGGGCTTCGAGCGGGCGCGGCATTGCCAGCGTGAGAGTTCCGGCGTCGTCGAGGGCATAGCGTGAGACCGGATAGGTTCCACGAATGCGGCGTTCATAGTGCAGATTGAGGGTACGAATGGAAGCCATAAAAATTCCTATGGGTGATTGGGTGATTGGGGCGTTAGGTCATTGGACAATTCCAATGCGATGCCCGACCTATCGGGGTGTTTCGATAGGACTGGGGTTTTAACGACCCAATCGCCCAATCGCCTCAACCGGATTTAGTCCCAAGTCAGATGCAGCACGCGATGATTGAGAGTATCGCTGACGTAGATTTCGCCGTTCACTCCCAACGCCACGCCCGTCGGCGACTTGAACGCGCCCAAGCGACCATTCGGCATATCGTAAACTAACAACGACTCGCCTTCGGGGCTGAAAACGTGGAGACGGTTCGCGCCCGTTTCTACCAAATAAATGCGCCCTTCGGCATCCAAAACGACTTCCGAGGGCTGCGACAACCGCCGGTTTTCGCCGAGACGCCCCAACTTTTTGCCGTCCACCGAGTAGCGCACCACATCGGACGATGCGCGATCCGTGACAAACAGCGTATTCCACTTATCACACGCCACAGATACCGGACACCCGATTCCGACTTTCCGATCCAAAACGCCAATGAACTGACTCGTTACCGTGTTATAGCGCAGCAGCCGCCCGTTGCCCATATCGGCGATCCACAGCATTCCCTCCGCATCGAACGCCACGCCGCTCGGATTGCGAAACGGCTTCTCATAGTCGCTCAAAGACCCAACGGGCTGCCCATTCATCGCTCGAAAACACTGCACGCGGTTGTTGCCGTGATCCGCGACAAAAAAGAACTGCCCGCTCGGATCAGGAGTTACGGCTTGCGGATTCCAGAGCTGCCCCGCTCCGTTGCCGGTGCGCCCATAAAGATAAACTTCACCGGCAGGAGTGATCCGCTGAACCCGATGGTTCTGGCTGTCCGCCACATACAAACCGCCCCACGCATCCGTAGCGATTCCCGTCGGAGCGGCAAATTGCCCGGCTTTATCGCCCGGCTCGCCAATCACTTCGACACATCTTAGGCGCAACGGCTTCCACCCACTTTGAGGGGCAGGGTCAGCCTCCTCCACCATAACGGGGGATTGTGGTGTCGTGCCTAACTCCAAAAAGTCGAACCGATTGCTCACTGCACGCTCCAAAACTAAGAACCACAGGGGACACGGGGAACACAGGGACAATGCAAAATCCCTGATCCACGAAACACACGAACAATAGACCTCTTGCGTAAGTCGGGTACAAGAACGTACCCGACTCAAAAACAG
>CAZPZP010000623.1:0-3170 GCA_964591025.1 uncultured Chthonomonadaceae bacterium | reverse complement strand
CAAGCGTCAGGCTGCGGTTTAGATTTTTCATGGTTGCTTCTTTCTCAGTAACTCATCTCTCGCACCGGAGGTTTTCAACCTCCGGTGCGAGAGGTGAGTCAGTAATTTATCTTACGCGGTGGAATGAATTCCACCGCGTAAATATATAGCGTCATTCAGTAAAGCGGGACGATGAACTGTTCGAGATATTTTTTGCCGATAAGAAATCCCTCTTCGCGCTCGACAGCATCATCTTCGTGTTCGATGGAGAGCGTGCCGTTATAGCCGTTGCGCCGTAGAGCCGAAATATACTCGCCCCAGCGCACCTGACCCAAGCCCGGAATCACATACCGCCACCAGCCATTACCCTGATTGCCGACGCGCCGCAGTTCGCGCTCTTTGATCTCGGTGTCTTTGGCGTGCGAGTGGAAAATGCGACTGGCGAACTGGTCAACAGCGTGAATATAATCAATTCCTTGCCAGAGAAGATGCGACGGATCGAAGTTCAATCCAAAATTGTCATTCGGAACCACCTCGAATAGCCGCTCCCAATGTCCGAGATGCTGGATATTAGTGGCATACCAGTTCTCCATCGCGATCTTGATGCCTTTGTCGGCGGCGTGCTTGAGGATTTCAGGAAACACGGCGACGCAGTCCTCTTCAATGGTCTTATAGCGGTCTTTGCCATTGGGCGGAAGCCCCGCAAGGGTATTAACGACACCGACACCGAGCAGAGCCGCCGCGTCAATCGCTTTGTGAACCGTGTCTATATTGGCGGCGCGGCGAGTGGGATCGCCGTCCGTCACATTCGAATAGGCGGCAACGGCAGAGATTTGCAGGAAGCGTTCTTCCATCAATTCCGTGACGCGCTTCGCCTCGTCCGCATTGAACGTATTGGTGTCTATGTGCTTGTTTCCCGGTCCGGCAACGATCTCCAAACCTCCGAAACCATACTGTCCCGCGAAGGCGGCAACGCCATCGAGCGGTTCGCCGCTGAACGGTCCTGTCAAAATTCCGACATACATGACTGAACGTCTCCTTTAACTGTTATCGAATTTGGGCGAAACCCCGCCCTGTCTCGTCTTGTATCGAGGCGAAATGAGGGGAGATTGTCCTGCCTGTCAATTCCCATTTTTCAAGCCGGAATCCTGCCTGATCTTGCTCCAAACCCGAAATATACGCCGGAATTTCAAAATGCGTTCTCTATTATTGGCTCACCTCTCGCACCGGAGGTTTTCAACCCCCGTCTGAAAACAACAAGCGTCTTTCAGACGCAACCCTTCCGTGTATGGCCTCCCCTCTCCTCCGAACTTGTTCGGGTATTAGGAGAGGGGTTGGGGGTGAGGTAAAGACGCTTGTACTTTCTTGCCGGGTACTTTCAGTCTCGTCCTTACCCATAAGTCGGTAATTTAGGAAACTTTCGCAATTTAATGCGTCAGTCCCTATCTCAAACCACTTATCCAGAAATACGCGCCTCTGCGAACAGAGGAAGAATCGCATTGTCAATATTTAGCATTGGCTATCAGCAATGAGATGTGTACAACGACGAGACTTTCAGTACCCGTTGCGAGAGGTGAGTTATTGGCTTAAACCGGCGTGTTTGTAAAGAGCGAGAATTCTCCGTCTTCGCGCTGTTGGCGCATCAGTTTTGTCCATTCGCGTGCGCCGAGAAACGCCATGATCGTGAAAAGAGCATACAGCACAGTGGTCAGATAAAGTTTCTGCATCGGATAGAGATAGAAAGTTCCGAGCAGATTGACCGCCAGCCAGAACCACCAACTCTCGAATTTGCGTTTCGATTGCAGATAGAGTGCAATGACGCTCATTCCGGTATTGAGAGCGTCGGCGTAAGGCAATGCGGCGGGAGTCGTGCGCGACATAATCGCTCCCCAAATCCCCGAAGCCACACTCGCCGCCACAATCCAGTTCACGCGCTCGAACGGACGAAGCATTGTAATCGGCAAATCGTCCTGTTTTCCGGGCGTGCCGCGTGTCCACAGATACCAACCGTATGCCATCATCGGCACATAATAGACAATCTGAAGTCCCATATTCGAGAAAAGTTTATATTCATAGAACACCGCCCCAAACAGCAGCGCGGAGAGAATTCCCCAGAACCAGTTCCACACGCTGTTTTTGATGAGCAGATAGGTGTTAATCAAGCCCGTTATTGTCGCGAGAATTTCCAATAGTCCGATGGGTTGCCCGAAAATAGTAAAGGTTGGCAGGTCTGGCATGGGGCATCTCTCCTTTCTGCGTTCTATTTTACCGGAGAGGACGCCTTTGCTGTTGCTTCATAGGTTATAATAAGGGCAGAAGCCGCGACAAGGGAGAGAAAAAGTGATGTGGAAAGCACGCTTGCCGATGATTTTATTGGCGGTGGTTTTAGTGACCATCGTCTATCAATTTGCAACGATCAAGCCGGAAGGCGCGAAAATGGTGGAGAAACAGCCCGCCCCGGAGTTTACGCTCAAACCCGATAACGGACAGCCGCCGTTCACCAAAGCCAGCCTCAAAGGAAAAGTCGTCATTCTGGATTTTTGGGCAACATGGTGCGGACCATGCCGTGATTCGATCCCCGAATTGGCAGCACTTTATACAAAGTATAAGGAGCAAGGGCTGGAGATCATCGGTATCTCGATGGACGACAAAAACACCCGCGCCAGTGTTCCGGCGGCAATGAAAAGCTTCGGCATCAATTATCCCGTTGTCTATGCCTATGATAATGTAGATATTGTCAAAGATTATCCCTCAGAGGCGATCCCGATGATGTACATTCTGGACAAAGCAGGAAATCTACGCGACAAAATGACAGGTTACCGCCCCGGAATAAATTGGGATGAAAAGATAGAGGCATTGATCAACGAGTGAAAACTCCTCCGTTTGGGTCGTTGGGTGATTGGGGCGGAGAGTGGTTAGGTCATTGGGCAATGCGGAGATGGCGGAATAAGTTCCTCTTACAAAAGGTATTCGTGCCATGAGAGACGGTGAGAGGAAAGTTTATGCCAAACCGCCACCAAGAGACACGGCGGAATGAATTGTTACTGTCCAAATCTCGTTGCTGAGATTTTGCCGAGTGTGCGGGCATTGAAAATACCCGGCACCGTGTCCTGCGGAAACCGTCCTTCGGACGGCACAATCTCGCTACCGTATCGCGTCCGAAGGACGCTTGGCGGAACGCCATACAGACG
>CAZPZP010000622.1:0-3171 GCA_964591025.1 uncultured Chthonomonadaceae bacterium | reverse complement strand
TAGTGATTATAACACAGTTTGGGCGGCGATTCGTGTGGCTCGGAATTTCCTTATTGCCTGTTCTCTTGCAATGTTGTCGAGAGACTGGTATCCTATTGACGCGATGAGAACAAAACTTCTCCTTTCTTTTTGGGGATTGCTGCTGCTGATAGGTTTGGCGGCAAGTGCAAAACCGCCTAAAACTGTCATGCCCGCCGCGCAAACGGTTCCGAAAGCCTCGCCAAATTGGTGGGCGTTTCGTCCTGTTGCCACGCCAAAAATCCCCAAAGTTAAGCAGATAAATTGGGCGCAAAATCCGATAGATGCGTTTGTTCTGGCACGGTTAGAGGCGAAAGGCTTGATGCCGAACCCGCCCGCCGACAAACGCACTCTGCTTCGGCGCGTCACTTTCGATCTCACGGGACTGCCTCCAACGCCGGAAGAAGTAGACACTTTCCTCAATGACAAATCGCCCAATGCCTATATCAAAGTGATTGATCGCTTGCTGGCGAGTCCGCAGTATGGCGAACGCTGGGGGCGGCACTGGCTCGATCTTGTCCGCTATACCGACTCGCTCGACAAGCGCGATACCGACACGATCCGCGACATTAACGATGCGTGGCGATACCGCGATTGGGTTGTCAACGCGCTCAATCGCGATATGCCGTACAATGAGTTTATCCAAAATCAGATCGCGGGCGATTTGCTTCCGGGCGCGATCCCGAACGAGATCAACAAGCCCGGAACCATTGCGACAGGCTTACTGGCAATAGGAAATTGGGGCAACGGCGACGGCGACAAACTCAAGTCTATCGCGAATATGGCAGACGATCAGATTGATGTCATCAGTCGCGGTGTGATGGGCTTGACCGTCTCCTGCGCCCGCTGTCACGATCACAAGTTCGACCCGATTTCGACCAAAGACTACTACGCCCTCGCCGGAATTTTCTACAGCACGCACATCCTGCCTAAGTTCCAGCCGAACGACGCGATGGAAACTCCACTTAAAATTCCGCTTCTGACTCGTTTGGAGAAAAAAGCCCGCGCCGATTATGCCGCCGAACTGCTTCAAGCCGAAACCACGCTCGAAACTGTCTCTGCCAAACCTCTCGCCACCTACGCTAAAAAGATGTTGCCGGAAACCTCGCGCTATGTGTACGCGACGTGGGCGTTCCGCAATCGGGGAGAAGAGCAGGCGGGGCTGTCGCTTGCCGATTTCGCCAAAACACAGGGCTTGGAGCCGGAACTGCTCAAGCACTGGCGCGATTATTTTGCGTTCGGTGACTATAAACTCCTCGATGTGCCACTCCGCGATCTGGAAGGGACTGCCAGCGTTCATCTTTGGAAGAGCAAAGCCGCAACGCCTTACGTGATGTTCAACACGAATCCGGTGGCTCGGAAGTTTGGAACCGTTGAAATTCCGCGTATCTCGGCTGCCGTTCATCCCGGAAAGAAGGGCGTTGTTGTGGGTTGGAAAAGCCCGATTACCGGCAAAATCGCGCTGATTGGAATCGTAAAAAGCGGCGATACGGCGAGTGGCGGGGACGGGATCGCATGGTGGGTCGATCACCGTACCGCGTCGGGGTATCGCACCATTGCGGGCGAGAGTATCGCGAGCGGCGAAGCGGAACCCCTGCTCGATCCGGTTACTCGGCAGCCGCAGATCGTTCTCAATGTCAAGCGCGGCGAAAGCGTGCAGTTTGTCGTACTGCCGCAGGAGAACGCCGAGCATGACGCCACTCAGATTCAACTGCTGATTTTCGATACGCGGGGGCAGCAGTGGAATCTCATTTTCGACTGCGTGGACGATGTGCTGATGCGTGGCAAGGGCAATCCGCACCCCGACAAATACGGCAACTCCGACGTGTGGTACTTTCTCGATATGGCGGACAGCCATCGCGGGGACGAGCGCAGTACATTCGAAGAGGCGCGGATCGCGTTTCAGTCTGCGGGGGCGTTGGTCGGGTTGGAGAACGCCGAGAAGGTCAAAATGGCAGCGAATCGGTTCGCCCGTGAGTTCCGAATTGACGATGCAGGCAGTCCGTTCTGGCTGAAAGAGAGGGCATCTTGGCGATTGCTGGCAGAAGCAGACCGCCAAAAATTGGAGCAAGCCGCCAATCGTATAGACAAAGTGATCACGTCCGCTCTGCCGCCGATAGAATACGCCAACGGCATTCAGGAAGGCGGTATCGTCAACGCGAAATATGCGGGCTTCCATGACGTTCAGGTGCATCTGCGCGGCAATCCCGAAAAATTAGGCGAGCGAGTTCCGCGCCGATTTCCCGCTATTCTCACTACAGGACAACAGCCGCCGCGCATCACCAGAGGAAGCGGACGCCTTGAACTCGCGCAATGGCTGACAAGCCCCAGCCATCCTTTGACGGCGCGGGTTATCGTCAATCGGCTCTGGCAGCACCATTTCGGAGACGGAATTGTTCGCACACCCTCCAATTTCGGCAAACTCGGCGAACGCCCGACTCATCCCGAACTGCTCGACTATCTCGCGTCCGAATTGGTACGGCAAAAGTGGTCACTCAAGCGAATACATAAGTTGATTTTGATGTCGGCGACGTATCGGCAGAGCAGTGCCGCCACCGAACGCACGCGCAAATTGGACGCCGATAATCGTCTTTGGTCTCGGCAAAATCGGCGGCGTTTGGAAGCAGAGGCGTTGCGCGACAGTCTGCTGTTTGTGGCGGGAACTTTGGACAAAACGCAGGGCGGCAAAGCGATCAATGAGGTAGAAACGCGCCGCCGGGCGATCTATCAGATGACAGTTCGCTCCGATACTGATCCGCTGCGGGCGATTTTCGACGGAGCCGATCCGTCGGCGTGCGTAGATCAGCGTGTGCGAACAACGGTTTCGCCGCAAGCCCTATATCTGCTCAACAACGATTTTGTTTCGGAACGCGCCAAAGAGACCGCCGCCCGGATTCTCCGCTCTGCTCAAGATGACGCGGCGCGGCTGACTTTCGCGTATCGGCTTCTTTTCGGGCGCGAACCCAACACATCCGAACGGCAAATTGGCGCAAAATTTCTCGCCATCTCGAAATTGCAGAGCGACGAAACGCAAGCGTGGCGCGATTATGCTCACCTTCTGCTTTGCACCAATGAGCTCGTGATGGTGGATTGACAGGCGTCTAAGGCGTCTCAGGAGGAAATCTGAAGTTGCGCCATAGAACTGATCACGAG
>CAZPZP010000621.1:0-3187 GCA_964591025.1 uncultured Chthonomonadaceae bacterium | reverse complement strand
ACCGCCGAACATTCGAGATGGAAACAGCCAAGCAATCAGCCTCGCTGATTTTCGGACACTGCTTTTTTGGCAGCAAATTTGCCTGTAACACCGATGAGCATCTGTCAAAACGCCTTAATTTGGATGTGCGAGAGCCTTAACTTGTCAGCGATGGATTAAACCCAATTATTCGCGCACAATCTTCGGAGCGGTGCAACTCGTTTTCAGGCGGTCTTGTAATTGGGAATGAAGAAGAGAAACACGCTCGCATTACCGAAGGTTAAGTGCCAAAGCAAAAGTAATGCGGTATTTTTGAGGGTATCGCAAGTGCAAGAGGAATTAATACTCCTGTTTACACCATTACGGAGGTATTCGCCCAAGATGTCAAGTCGCGAAAAAAGTATTGCAAATCAAAAAATGGCATAGCCGCTCGAACCTAACAGCGCGTCGAGAAGTTTGATGAGGCTGCCGATGAGCAAGTCGCCGACGATCATCCCGAACGCCGCGCCGCGCAAATACCGAAATCCATGCACGCCGCCGAATCGCTGGGTCAACGCCTTGAACAGCCAGCCGATGAAGACCGAGAACAGCATTTTGTTGGCATAACCGAGCTGGATCGTTCCGGTGAGAGCATAGCCGAGCGGATGGAGCGGAAACCCCAAAAAGCGCAGACGCAACGCAGACAGCAGAAGAGTGACGGACGCGCCGAAGAGAACGGCGATTCCGGCAATCAGTGACGGCTTGACGGGCGTCATCATGCGGGAAGTTGCTTGATTGAGGGCTGTTGTCGGAATCACGCTGCTCGTCATCATCAAACCGTCACTGTTGGGCGTGAGGGATAGTGCGCCGTGCTGATAAAACAGCGGCAGGGCGCGAAGAGTTCCGACAATGAGAGCCAACGCCACGCCCGCAAACACCAGCGTATAGAAGCGACGCAATGGAAATCCCACGGTATCGCGCAGTTTGCCCGCCTCGAAAATCGCCGGAGCGAGCATTTGTCGGGTGTCGCGCAAATGTTGCATCCAGTACATCAGGCGCGTGACCACCATAGGCGACACCGCCGCCGAACCGAACAACGACAATATCAGTTTGTCCGGCAAAATCGGTCCCAGTATCCATGAGACGCCACCCTCCGCCATCAAGCGAGCCAGAACAAGTGCAACCGCAAAATAGAACCCGAAGAACAAAACGGCGAACCATAGCGGAAACCCGACAACCACGCACCACGCCAAGACGCCCGCAATTCCCAATATAAAGCCCCATGCGAGCGGGCGATACACGGCATAATCGTTCTCGACAGGTCGCCGAAAATTCAGTGTCGCGCCGATTTTTCGCAGGTGATGGCGCGAGTGAAACAGCAGAATTCCGGCAAGGGCGAGATATGCCCCCGCCGACTGCTCTTCGATATAGGGCGGAACCGATACGGTGCTGTTCGCGATGACGCCGTCGTTCCAGCCCGATGCGGCAGCGACGAACATCTGCGCCTTGTTGATCAGCAGAAACAGCCAGATTCCCAGCGTCACATCGGCGGGAGCAAGAAACGTCAAGCCGATCAAAATGGGATAGAGATTGACATAAACGGGGCGCAGTGAGGACATCGGAAAGGCATCGAACAATCCCGACAGATCGTTGAAAAAAGGAATGCAGGGAATGCCGGGTAGATAGGCGTGCGTAACCCCAAAGCCGTGTAGCACCAAAGGAAACGCCAAGCCGAACAGAAAAGGAACGCGCATTTTTGCGGAAACTGCGGACGAACCCGCGCCTGACTGCCCGTCTTGCCGCAAGCCCAACAGTTCGATAGGCAGTGCGACAAGGGGAAACGCCAAACGCTCATGCCGTACCCAAACCCGCTCGAACAGGGCGCACAAGCACACATTCGCCAGCAAAAACGGCACGAAAAACAGCGACCATGTGAGAAGCGGACGCGCCCACAATGCCCACGGAACCGCCACATCATGCCCTTCGAAAAAGGCGCGTGCGGCGGGTTTATCGGTGATAGCAAGCCAATCGGGGACGTTTGAGGCGAGGAGGTTTTCAGAGAGCGGACTGCGGGAATAATACGTCGCTCCGACAATTGAAGCGAGTAATGGATGCAGCATTCCGCGCCCCGCCACCATATTCGCGACCAGCCACACCGCGAGAATGATGAGAAGTTCGGAGCGATTGAGAAGCGTTTTGCCGCGAAAGAGACGTGACAAAAGAGCGTTGACGAGAAGCAGAATCGCCCAGAACAGACACGCGGCAAGCGGGGGAAACGGTCCGGCAACCATCGTGCCGCCGACAACCATATCGCTCCATTGCACAAACAGCGACAAAGGAACGACGCCGGTCAGAGCGACAACGACGGCACGCGCCCTGTTCCTCTCTTCACCGAGAAAAGAGGAACCGTTAGATTTATTTGTTGGGTTGCGGGGTGGTGCGAAGATAAGGCTTGATCTCCGTGAAACCCTTTTCGGCGAACAGCGTTTTGGCTTCTTCATTGGAAACGGCGGGCGTAATGATCACGTCGTCGCCGTCTTGCCAGTCTGCCGGAGTTGCCACTTTGTACTTCGCCGTGAGTTGGAGCGAATCGATCACACGGAGCAGTTCCTGAAAGTTGCGTCCAGTGCTTGCCGGATAAGACAACGTGAGTTTAACTTTCTTGTCAGGACCAACAATGAACACCGAACGCACGGTAAAGGTATTGTCAGCGTTGGGGTGAATCATACCATACAGCTCGGAAACTTTGCGGTCTGCATCGGCAATCAGCGGAAAATTCAGGGCAGTGCCTTGCGTTTCGGCAATATCTCGCGCCCAGCCTTCGTGATCTTTGAGCGGATCGACGCTCAAGCCAATCACTTTGGTATTGCGCTTATCGAACTCCGGCTTGAGACGTGCAACCGTGCCGAGTTCGGTGGTGCAAACCGGCGTGAAATCTTTGGGATGCGAGAACAGAACCGCCCAGCCGTCGCCGATCCAATCATGGAAATGGATTGCACCTTCGGTAGATTCTTGTGTAAAATCGGGGGCGGTATCGCCCAGTTGTACGGACATCACGTTTCTCCTCATTGATGAAAATGTCGTCTGGAACCAAAAACCTAAGTTAATCTATCAGTTATATGGTGTATAGGATAGCAGAGAGAAGAATTTCTTGTCAAGACTGTTTTTGACTATTTTCAATAGACCTCTTGCGTAAGTCGGGTACAAGAACGTACCCGACTCAAAAACA
>CAZPZP010000620.1:0-3187 GCA_964591025.1 uncultured Chthonomonadaceae bacterium | reverse complement strand
GCAAAGGACAGACAAAGAAAAGCACAGAGATTCTCAGTTGAGTTTCTCTGTGCTTGTTTTTGTGACTCTGTGGTTAGGGTAAACTCAGTTCAGTTTCCTACTTGGCGGGGCGGACAGTTCTGTCGGAATGTCGTGTCGGTGTTGTCTGCATCAGGGATTCGCGTTTGCGCGATGATGAGGGAGAGTTTGGTCTCTGTCCGGGACGTTGTTTCGGGCGTAATGTTTCTCGGAAGGCTTCTGCCGCACTCTTAGGGCGATTCGGCGGCATCGGACGCGGGTTTATTGGACGGCGCGGCGGATCGTCATAGACTCTTTCAGAGAGTGATGAAGGCGCGGCGGCAACAAAACCTTTGACTTCTCGCCGTTCGATCTGCTTTTTGATCAGTTTTTCGATGGAGGCAAGATAGCCCCGCTCATCGGAACTGACAAGAGAAAGGGCTTCTCCGACGCTTCCCGCTCTCCCGGTTCGCCCGATGCGGTGGACATAATCTTCGGGGACATTGGGCAGCTCGAAGTTGATAACATGAGGGAGCTGCTCGATGTCCAAGCCGCGTGCCGCAATATCGGTTGCCACCATAATGCGGACTGCCCCTGCCTTGAAATCCGCCAAAGCGCGGGTGCGTTGCGGTTGACTGCGATTGCCGTGAATGGGAACTGCTGAGACGCCATCGCGAATCAGTTGTTTGGCAAGCCGATCCGCGCCATGCTTGGTGCGTGTGAAAATTAATGCCTGTTTGATGTTCTCAGTCGCTAAAATCGATATTAACAGATCGTGCTTGTTTTCGCGTGCCGTCAGATAAACCGCTTGGGTTACCAAGTCGCTTTCCGCGTTTTTGCGTTCGACTTCCACCATCTTCGGGTTGTGAAGCAGCCCGTCTGCCAACGCTTTGATCTCATTGGAGAACGTCGCGGAAAACAGCAGATTTTGGCGTTTGCTCGGAAGCAGGGCAAGAATACGGCGAATATCGCGGATAAAGCCCATGTCGAGCATCCGGTCTGCTTCGTCCAGAACCAAAATCTCGATTCGGCTGAGGTCAACGGTGCGCTGTTCGACGTGATCGAGCAGTCGTCCCGGAGTAGCGACAAGAATATCAACGCCCTGCTGCAACGCCCGAATTTGGGGTCCGATTTTGACGCCGCCAAAAACGACGGTGGAAGTCAAGGGCAGGTATTTGCCATAAGTTTGTACGCTTTCCTCGATTTGTGCGGCGAGTTCGCGGGTGGGTGTCAGAATCAGGGTGCGGGGTGCGCGGCGGGCGCGGTTAGGCTGTACGGGGGCAGACATCAATCGCTGTAACAGCGGAAGGGTGAAGCCCGCCGTTTTGCCTGTGCCGGTTTGTGCGCCCGCCAAAACATCGTGTCCCTGCAAAATGACAGGGATGGCTTGCGCCTGAACGGGAGTCGGAATGGTATAGTCTGCGTCAGAAATGGCACGCAGAAGTTCGGCTCGCAAGCCGAGAGATGCGAACGTCATGAAAGAAAGGTCTCCTGAAACTGTCTGCGTCACAGTGAATGTGAGTCCGGTTCAGGCAGAAATCGAAAAAGGGTGCATCTGGTCGGGGTAATGGAAAAAGAACCGCAAGCAGGGTAGAAACGCAAACCGGAGTGCGAAACAACACGAAATTGCACATTTAGGGAAGGTTATAGGCTATTATACCCTAAGTTATTAGAAAAAGGGAGACATTCGTTCAGATGAGAAGATTTGCAACTCAGATTATCGTTGCGGCAGGGCTTGGTTTGGTCGGCTATTCCGCGCTGGCATTGCAGGGAGTCGAAAAGCCCAATTTGCCAAAAGCCTACATCACCGGAGAAGGTGAGGGCTGGAAACAGCTCGGAGCCGCCGACTTCATGACCGCCAACTGCGATCCTGATACATTCACTTGGAAGGGCAGTACAGTTTCCTGCACCGGCAAGCCGTCGGGGGCTTTGCCCTCTGTCAAGCAATACACCAATTTTGAGTTGGTAATGCAGTGGCGTCATCTGAGTTCCGCCGGAAACTCCGGTTTGTTCGTCTGGTGTCCAAAATCTGCGTTGGATGTTCTCAAGCGGGATCAACTGCCTGAAGGAATCGAGATTCAGGTTCTCGATCACGGCTATACCACGAACTATGAGAAAGAAACCGGTAAAAAAGCCGACTGGTTCACGACTCATGGTGACGTATTCCCTGTCGGCAAATCCAAGATGAAACCGTTCCCGCCAACCGCCCCCGGCGGCAGCAGTCGCAGTTTCCCGCGCAAACGCCTCAGTCGCGCCACGCCCGCTTGGAATCATTACTATGTGCGGTGTATCAACGGGGAAGTGCGGCTTTGGGTCAACGGCGAAGAGGTTTCCGGCGGAACCAACTGTGAGCCACGGACGGGACATATCGCGCTGGAGTCCGAAGGCGCACCTGTCGAGTTCAGAGAGATTCGCCTTCGCGAACTGCCTTGAGCCAACAAATCTCCTTATGCTGACGAACGGCATGATACAATAAGAGTGGAGGAGACGATCATGTTTGTACCTGTATTGGAACTTGAAGGCACACGCGACGAGATTATCGCGCAACTCCCTGATTATGATGGGCAAACTTTGCACGTCTCGGTGAAAGTCGAAGAGGAACCAAAACCGAATCCGGCAACAGCCCTCTATGCTCAACCGCTTTCAGATGCAGAAGCGAAACGTCGTTTAGAGATTTTTCAACGTATAGTTGCCAGAATATCTGAACGAGAGCCGTCAAAGCCCGATTCACGAGATTTGCTGCGCGAAGGGCGAGCGGGAGGAATGTTTGGCTTGGAACCGACGGAGTAGCAGATGAAATTTGCTGTAATTGATGCGAGTGCCGTGATTGGATTATGTTCGAAAGAGCCTGATAAATACGATAAAGTGAGGCTGGCTGTATCAGCGTATATGGCACAGAAGTATCGCCTTTTTGCCCCTCATGTCATTGTCATGGAAGTTTTGTACGTATTTTGTGGCAAAAACAAAAATGGGAGGCTCAGCGACAAACAGCACGCAGATTCGGTAGCAGACTTTGTGGAAACAATGGAATTGATTGAGTTTCCAGCAAAGGGCGATTTCGCTTTGGCTAAACGTGCAGAAGAAATTCGGCAGGGGCGAGGTTGCAGCCATTCTGCCGATGGTTTGTATCTCGCTCTTGCCGAAGAACTCTCCACCTTGGGAGCAGTAGAACTCCTCACGTTTGATCAAG
>CAZPZP010000619.1:0-3187 GCA_964591025.1 uncultured Chthonomonadaceae bacterium | reverse complement strand
TGCGGAAAACAATTTTCTGCACAGGGGCGTTTTTCATATAATCAGCAAAATGCGGCGTTTAGAGTCCGCGATATTGAATCGAAGCGTTGTCGGCGCGAGTGGACTGCGCGTTCGTGAACTGGAACATATGCGAATCATCCGTATAGTCCATGAAGTTCTCCACCGGATCGCGTCCCGTGAGCTTGTTGCACGTATCAGGGTATGGCGGGGGCGTTCCGTAGAAGGCAGTGCGCTCTGCGGGCGTATCGCTTACATAATCGCCGCCGTTGGTAGCACTCCGCACACAGCCGCCCTGGAAGGTGTGATACAAGCCCAGCCAGTGTCCGACTTCATGCGTCGCCGTGTCGCCGAGATTGTACGGAGCCGCCGAACCGCCCGGCGCGGAAGCGTTCAAGACAACCACACCGTCTTTTTTGGGATTGCCGCTGTACTGCCAAGGGAATGTTGCCCAGCCAAGCAAGCCGCCGCCGGGACTGGCAAAGTAGACATTGAGGTCTTGTGCCGTGCCTTGACGAAGGGCGTTTTTGGCGTTGGTTTCTGCGGAGGAACCCGGCGACATCGTATACCAAGTACTGTTGTTGGTGCGGTCAATTCCGGCAAGAACAAAGCGAAATGGGGTATTGGAGGTCGTTTGTGCAGAGGCGGATTGCCCGGAAGCACGGGGATCGGTGCCGGCAAAGCCGCTGTTGAGAACAGCGATCTGATCACTGATGCGCGAATCGGAGACATCGCCGCCGCCGGAATCGGTGCGAATGACATGAACATAGACGCGAACCGTCACCGCGCCCGGATTGCGAACAAAGGCGACAGTATCCTGAAATTCCTGCATCTCCTGTTCCACAGATTTGATCTCCTCTGCGGTGGGAAGCGGGGTGGCACAGCGACCTTTTGCCAGAAATTCGGCTTTGTTCGCCCATTTGTAGCTATTCAGCACAAACGGCTTGGTATCTTTGATTTTTTCGCCAGCATCCTGTGCCGAGGCGAGACGTGTGCCGCCGGAAGTGAGCAGAGCCAAACAGACTCCTCCCAGACCCAACAGCAAAGACGATGAGACGTGACGTTTCATACGGATAGACTCCTCCCGTAAACACGATCCGCACGGAATGATATAAGGGCGCGACGAAAAACTTCAATTCCGGCAGACTTCGCGACAAAGGGACAGCAAAAGCGACCGGGCAAAAAGAGACGTGCGCTTGAAGAGAGAGGGTACTTTTCCGCACTGAAAAGCGCCGTCCGAGGTTTGTACGGATAACAAGTGGAAGAATTCGCATTCCCATTGCGGAATTCCTTCTTTGGCGTCTAATTATTTTTGTGCGGGCGAATCCCAATGGTTCGATGTGTCCAAGGGCAGGGGCGTTTTTTCTGGGTAGATAAGATAAACGGTGTTTTTAGATTTTGCCCACGCCTTGAAGAAATTAGCACGCGGAAAGATGCGCCGTGCCTTTTCGCCGCGTTCAGGATGGTGCGCCGGATCGTTGAGGACAATTTCGCCCTCCGCCGTGAACCCGACACACACCATGAGATGACCGGGATCGTTGGCGCGTTTGGTTCCCTTGAGCAGATCATAGGAAACGGAGACAACAACAGGCAATCCGGCAACAATCCACTCTTCCAATTCGCGAATGTCGGACAGGCGCGTCACATAGGCGCGAATGCCGAGAAATGAACCTGCAAAGGCGGTATTGAACGTCCAATTGCCCGTGCCGTCATAAACTTTGTCGAAGCACGCTTTGGCAGCATCGGGAACGGGAATATCTATCTCAGGGCGTTGGGTTTGCTCGCTCCAAAACGCCAGAGCCATACTGGTACTCGTCGGGCTGCACCACCCGCTTGCCTCTTTCCAACCCAACTGCGTTTTCGAGGGAACGACAATCTCTTTGCCCCAAGCCGCTCGATTCGGTTCTTGGGTATTGGTTTTGGCTTTGGTATCGGCAAGCGATATGCCGAAAAACTTGAGCGTGGGTTTGGTTCCGGTTTGCGTGCCGTGCAAGGTGACGCGCACTTGCAGCGATTTGGGCGGCGATTTGAGAATGAGTGTATCCGTCGCAACCGTGCCATCCGAGTCTTTTTGCCCGTCCACACTCTCACGCGGAAAGGTTGTGCCGTCTTTCGACCACTTGCCGAGAACGTACCATTTCGTGGCGTTGCCGTCTGGTTTGGTGGCGCGTGCCTCTATCGTCAGTCCCGTAGAGGGCGGCGTGTCGGCGTTCCACGAGAGAACAACCTCATCGGCGACGATATGGACGGGATAGGCAGGCGAAGTCCAGACCGATTTGACGATGCCTGCTTCTTTCTGCCATTCGCCAAAGCGGGATATTCCGAGGAACTCCCTGCCTCTGTATTGATCGGCTTGAGCGATTTTGGATGTAATCATGGCGTGGCTCAAGAGCAAAACGCAGCAAAGCAAAAATTTCATCATAGCGGTTTCAGGGCGTCGTCGGCGTGCCAAAAAGGCGATTGAGTTTCAAGAGCAACACCGTCTGTTTCTTGGCGACTTCCGCCGGTTTGGCGGGGGAGAGGCGCAATTTGCTGAGATTGAGCGGTCTGCCTTTGCGTGATTCCGGCGGGTTCTCCGAGAGTGAGTTGTAGGTCGGAATGAGATCGGGAATGTTTTTGGAAACCATGACACTGCTGGGCAAGGAAAGCATAATGCCATACAGTTTTCTTCCCTCAATGCTTGAGGGACGCGTATTGAGCAATCCGACGGGGCAAGGCAAAACAGGCGTTCCAATAGTATAGATATCGCCGTCTTCGCGTCCCATAGAGCGTGCCGTCGAGGATTCTGCCTGATCACAAGCGGTATAGGCAACGGGCTTCGTTAGCGCGGCGGCTTCGGCAAGATCGGAATCGGTAATACCCCACGCCGCTTTCCCGGAGGTAACCGCGTCAATGACTGCCCTCTCAGAAGGCAAAATCTGCACCGCGTTGGCTTTGATCTGATCTAAAAGCGGATTGGCATCGGATTCGATCAATGCGGTATAAACCACGGCGAGATGGTAATTGGAAGAGCCGTTGGTGCGTGGATCGGCGACAGCGGCTTTGCCCTTCCACTCCGGGCGAGCAAGATCGGCAAACGATTGAGGCGGCTTTTTGCCTGCAAACGCTTTTTTGTTGTAAAGGAAAACGCGCACCCGCGCCCCCAATCCGAACCAGTTGCCTTTGTCCTCTCGGCACAATTCGGGCAACG
>CAZPZP010000618.1:0-3191 GCA_964591025.1 uncultured Chthonomonadaceae bacterium | reverse complement strand
AATCTCTCTCTCATTGCGAACTTTACCAATGTGAGAGTTCTACTTTCATTTTTATCGCTTTTTCCTAACCTCGCCTTGACTGCAAGACCGACGCGAGGATGTTCTCTTATGCTACTTATTGTCCAAAGGGGGCTGTACCCCCGTCTTACAGAGGAGACGCAAATGAACGTCAAACGACGTGGCTTCACCCTAATCGAACTGCTTGTTGTCATCGCTATTATCGCCATCCTCGCGGCGATCCTATTCCCTGTGTTCGCACAGGCACGCGCCAAGGCTCGCCAAACCAGCAGCCTCTCCAATATGAAGCAACTTGGAACGGGTGCTGCGATGTATTTGCAGGACTACGATGAGCGATTAATGCCGTCGTGGGTTCACCTTGTCGGCACACGCGATGGCGGCGGCGGTGTCGTAGGAGCGAATGAAACTGGCTGCTGGTCTAACTTGATTCAGCCCTACATGAAAAATCGCCAGATTCTCTTCAATCCGTCTGCAAAAGAGGGATGGGGACCGGGTTGGCCCGAGACCATGGGTAACTACGGAATCAACCACGATCAGATCGGTTGGGATCAGAATTTCCGCAAGATTTCCGAAGTGAATCAACCCGCCTCGTTTATCCACTTTGCTGAAATCTATGGCGCATACGGTGCAGGCAACTGGGCAGAAGGTTATCGCCGCTTCTTGACCAATCAAGATAATGGACCTGGCGCAAATCCCGAATCCTTGACCGCAGGTTCGTGGTTCCGCAGTCCGCAGCAATACCAAGGCGGCTCTTCTGCGTGGTGCGACGCGCCCGTTCCAGCAGCATATCATAACGGCTTTTGCAACGTGACCTATATGGATGGTCATGCCAAAGCCGTCAAAGTTTCCAGCGTCTGGATTCGCTCCATCAATCCTGCCGGTGCTACACAGGCAGAATGGGACGCCTATTGGCCCACAAGCCAGTTCAATATCAGCGCACGCTAAGGCGTTGGCTCTGTCTCTCCCCGCACGGCGTTTTGTACGTCGCGGGGAGAGTTCTGTTTTAGGATAGCAAGACTTATGGCTTCCGTCTCTCAATCGTCGCTCGCTTCGCCTCAGCCGAAACCACAGAGACTGCGCTTCTCATGGCGTATTCTGCTTGTGATTGTTATCGTCGCAGTTCTTGCCGACCTTGCCCTTGTCTCACTCCTCAAAGCCAAAAAGAAGGATGTGCTGCCCGCCTTGCCGCTTTTCGCCAACGCCCCGCAGTTGACCGAAGCCCGCAGTATCGTCCGTGAAAGTCCTGCCGACCCGCAGATGCAGCTCGCTCTTGGGCAGGAATATCTTAAAAATAAGCACTATCTCTCGGCACTTTCCGCATTCCATGACGCTGGCAAACTCAAAGCCGATGAACAAAAGATTTTGACAGGGCAAGCCAAAGCCTATATTGCCCTTGACAACACTCCGCCCGCCATTACTGCCATGAAGCGATTGCGCGGACTCCAACCCAAAGACCTCAATCTCGTCTTGACCCTCGCCGAAGTCCAGCAGCACGCCGACGACTGGAAAGGCGCGAAGCAGACACTCGACAGCGTGCCGCTTGATGCCGATGGACTGCCGCAGATGGACGGAGATCGCGTCGTTAATACCAGTCTGCTGAGTGCCGCATACAGCCATATTGACGGTTGGTCTGATGCCGAAAAATTGGTGCGTGCCGTTGCCAAAGTCGCGCCGGAGAACAAAGACGCTCGCATCATGCTGGGCAAAATTCTGCACGCCACCGGCAAATACGCCGAAGCCATTCCCTATCTTACCGAAGCGGTAGCAATCGCGCCGAAAAGTGATGAACTCGCCTATCTGCTCGGAACCGCCTTCGAGAAACGCAAGCAAAAAGACGACGACAAGCGGGCGTTGGTCTGTTTTCAGGGAGCCATCGGACTCAATGATAAGCACGGACCTGCCGCGCTCGCACTGGCACGCGCCGCCGAAAAACAAAAGGATTGGAAACCGGCAGCGTTCTTCTTTCGCCACGCTCACGAACTCGGCATGGAAGGCGGGCGCGGGCTGCTTCACGCCGCGAACAATCTCGTCAAAGCGGACAACATTGAGGAGAGTTGGTACTATCGTGGACTCTATTACGAGCTGTTCAATCAGCCGGAACTTGCGGTCAAAGAGTATTCCAAACTCACCGGAACCCATCAATACTGCCGCAGCGGCTATCTGCACATGGCACGCGCCTACAGCCAGATGAAACAGCCCGAAAAGACAATAGACTGTCTCAAAAAAGCGCAGAAACTGAATCCGGAACAGGCGAAAGAGTTGGATTGGAGTTTTATCACGACCTACGGCGATATGAAGGTTGATAAGCCGGCAGTCGAACTGCTCGAAAAAATGATCGCCGAAAATCGTCCCGACAAAGATGAAGCCCATTTCAGCCTCGCCAAAATCGCCAACGGCAATGGCAAATTCGACGCAGGCTTGAAGCACATGGAGCAGTGTGTCGCTCTCAAGCCTAACGATGCAGGGTATCGGCGCGAACTCGGAATCCTCTATCTGGATCGGCGCGGCGACAAAGAGGCACTCAAAAAAGCCGTCGAACAATTAGAAACCGCTGTTCGCCTGACGCCGGAAGATGTCGGGGCGTTGTTCGAGTTGGGGCGTGCTTATTCGTATGTCGAGCGTTGGGAGGATTCGGTTCTCACCTTGCGCCATGCCGTCGATCTCAATCCTGAGCAGGGCGATTCCTATCAAGTTTTGGGGCAGTCCCTCATCAAAATCGGGCGCAAAGCGGAAGGCGCGGAGATGCTGGCGATGTTCCGCCGGTATCAGGAATTTCAAGGCTCCCGTGAGCGGCTTTCGGCGCGGTGCAAACGCGCCCCCAAAGACTTCGAGGCGCATCGCCAAATGGCGAATTTCCACATGACGGCGCACGAATACCCGGCGGCGATCACCTATTTTTCGCGGTGTTTGGAACTCCAGCCGAACAATACTCAAGTGCGCCGCAATCTCATTGTCGCGCAGGGCTTGATGGGACAGCGCGAAAACCAGAAGTTGCAGCTCGATATTTTGGCAAAACAGACGAGCAGCGGCAGAACGGGAGCCGTGCAAAGTGAGAAGTAGGTCAGTGGGGCGTTGGGGCGTTGGGTCTTTGGGTCTTTGGAAAATGCAGACACAGCGAAATGAATTCCTCAAGTGCAGGGGGCGTTCCGCCGTGCCGTGCTTCGCACTCTCAA
>CAZPZP010000617.1:0-3191 GCA_964591025.1 uncultured Chthonomonadaceae bacterium | reverse complement strand
AAGGACGCTCGTTCGTGGCGACAACTTATGGGTTACGACGAGACGTCCCTGTACCCGGAGTAGACTCTCTTGCGCCCGCTGATTGATGCAAGAGGTGTATTGAGAAAAACTGACTGCGGAGGATTAGAGCTTCGTGGCGATGCACAAAAGCGTCACTCCAAACGGAAAATTAACGGTGCGGGCAATCGTATTTTCTGCGTATAATAACGCCGTCAGTGCAGCGTTGATGGGAGCGGGGAATAACGGCATTGCCGCCTGTGGTGGCTCATGGGAAGGTTTCTTGGCATTCAAACGCCGTTGTAACGCGACAATCGGATAGAGCAAAGTCATTGTGTGAGATAATTTTTCAATATGGAAGCCCGCTTCTTGAAAACGGGATTCTAATTCGGGTCGCAGGTAGCGGCGAAAGTGCTGCAACGCAACATCGTGTTCGCTCCAGAGGTGTGGATAAGCCGGAACACTGAGCAGAACGCGCCCTCCGGGACGCAGCACGCGATAAAACTCTTTGAGTGCAAGTTTATCGTCTGGGATATGTTCCAAGACGTCCATCGAGACAATTGTATCAAAGCCACACGACGCAAAGGGCAGCTGCATCGCATCTGCACCGACAAGATGCTTCACTCCACGGCGTTGAGAAAACTGTAAAGCAAGCGGAGAAAAATCCATCGAAACGACGCTTCCCCATTCTTGCAAACGTGTTGACATTGCTCCTGTGCCGCAGCCAACATCGAGAATCTTCCGCTCACTCGGCTTTCCTCCCTCACCATAATAGCGGCACATCAGCGACTCAATGAGTTTGTGTCGCCCTAAAAACCACCAATACTCGTTTTCCAGATTGTACATCCGCTCGTACTCTGCTGTATTCATGATATTCTCCGATCAGGCGCGGTTGCTGTGATATCATAGCGTGTATATCGAATCTTAAACAGTGTTTTTAGCATCCGCCATGCATCACGCACAAATCGCACCTTCGAGCCTTCTTGATGCGCCCAGCGAACGGGAACTTCTGCGACTCGGAATCGATAGACGCGCAGTGCGAGATACAGCACTTCGACATCGAACGCAAAATCATCTACGCGGCTATGTGTAAAGATGGCGTGCGCCGACTCACGAGTGAAGAGTTTGAAGCCGCATTGGGTATCGTGAATGTTGGGAACGGCAATGAGCTGTACCAGTTTGTTGAATGTTTTGCCGCCAAATTCTCTCAAAAACGATTGACGCTTCTCTAATTGAGAGCCTATCACATCGCGTGAGCCGATGGCGATGTCGAAGCCGGCATTCAATTGATTCTGTAGTTTCTCCAATTCTTCGATGGGTGTCGCCAAATCGGCATCACTGAAGAGAACGCGATTTCCCTGTGCCTGCAACATTCCATATCGGACGGCATATCCTTTGCCTTTGTTGCTCTCATAAGAGAGCAACTTGCATTGCGGATTTTTCTCGGCAAACGCCTCGGCAATAGCGCGTGTATCGTCCTTGCTGCCATCGTCGACAACAAGGATTTCGACGGGGTAAGGCTGAGAAGAAAAATACTCAACTATCCGTACCAACGTCTGTTCAATACGGTCTGCTTCATCGTAGGCAGGAATGACGACTGTCAGCAGAGACAAATTATTTAACAAGGGGCATTTCTCCCTTTAGGGAAGACGTACTGCTCAGGTTTAGGATTCGTTGGTTTGCAACAAGAGAACCGATAAAAAAAAGTACCGTTGCTAATGCACCGAATGTTTTGGCGAACGCTGACCCCGCAAGTCCTCCATAGGAAGTCAGAAAGAACTGCACTTGCGCTTGTGGGAAGAGTGTTAAATAAAACAGCAGCGGCAACCCAAAAAGCAGCAATACACTTCTCACTGGAGCGAAGAGAGGGTGCAAGGTAAGGACAAATGCCAATAGAAGCAAAATTCCATCGTAATGATGATGATAAACGATCAGCAGGGTCAAGCAGGCAAGCGAAGGATAGAACAGAAGCGCGACATGGGAGCAATCCTTGATAACACGCGCCTGCCACCCCTGCCACAGAAGGATAACAACACAAATGAGAGTCAACGCAATTCCACCCGTGCGAGCAAAAGACGCATCACGCCGCAACCAATGCAGAAGGTAGGGGAAATCCAGACGTGGCAGAGACTGATAGAGATAGGGATCAGGTGAGTTGATTTGTTGTGCGTCAGTTTCAATTGCTGCCATGCTATTTTTGTATGCAGTTAAAGCAGGGGTTCCACCTGCGATTAGGAAAGCAATCACCATCGCGATACCGAAGAGAGCCACTGCCAAACCTACCGCCTTGAATTTGCGGCAGAGCAGTAGGATGCCTACAAAGGGCAGTGCCAAAGTCAATTTCAAGCATAATGCCAGTACTGTATACACAGTCGCAGAAAAGATTTTTTTTGTGAGGAGGGCGTTGAGAAATAAAGCGGCGAGCGCAGTGAGCAAGATGGCTGATTGGAGTAATTGAACGCTCCACCGCACGCTGCTCGCACACGCAGTCGCTCCGAGAATCAGTACACAATTTCCTTGAGAAAGATGAGGATCGAGAATTTTCAGCAATCGCCACAACGCCCACGGAAGCAAAAAGAGCGAGAGAAGGAGCCAGAGATTCCAAGCGACCTTGAAAGGTAGTAAAGCGAGCGGCAACACCACCAGACCTGTGGTTGGAGGATAAAAAATTGCGGCATATCCGTTGTTGGGAATCTGTCCACAATGGGTCAAGAACGTCCCTTCTGCGTTTGCCAGAATATAGGGGTTCTTGCCTTCGGACAATAAACGTCCCAGCACATAGAGATAAGAAAAATCCTGTCCGTTATTGCTTGCCGCTCGGAAACAGATCATCAAACCGATGAGCAGTAACAGTCCACCGATAAAAATCTTTATCGGTTCTGCTCCTGTTGTTCGTCTGTTTGATAGCATGGGAACTCCTGATAAACATACAAGAAGCAAAGATGGATTTCCGTTTTGACGCTGCAAACTCCGCTTACACAGAAGCCATACCGCAATTGTATTAGGAGTTCCAAGATTTAAGGCAAGATCGTCAGCAATTCCAGTATATTCGGTTTGATAGAACAAAAAAAGTAGACAAATTATAAAGAAGCAGCAGCGGAAAAAGATCGAGGTTCAGTTTCGTACTTACCAGCAAGGCGTCACTTCAATCATTGAGAGATTATAACATTTATCTCAGTGAGATGTCAATTATA